>JBDTPR010000338.1:0-7245 GCA_039932635.1 Candidatus Solibacter sp. | reverse complement strand
TGTTCAAACACGTGGTCCCGTTCGAAGTAGGCACCGCGACCGTGTTCGCCAGTGGCGCCGAGGGCGCGGCCGTGCCGTCGATTACCGCGGGACTTACCTGCCCCTGACCAGTTCCATAGATCGATATCGTTGAACCGATGGGCGCCGGATTGGCCGTTGAATTGAAACTGCCATCCTGATTCACGACCGCGGCCTGACCTGTGCCGGCCTGATTAGTGGTCAGGATGCCAGGCGCGGCAGCCGCCACCAGCAGACTGCCACCGGCCACCAATTCATTGGTATCCGCCGTGCGCACCGCGATTCTCACGCTACCGAGCGGCGCATTCGAAGGCACCTGGAAGTTCACCTGCGTCGTCCCCACATAGTACAGTGGAGCCGCCAGATCTTCATTGATGACCAACTGCCGGTTGGCGGCGAAGGCGGGCCAGGTGGTGGCCGATATCGTAACGGTATCCACCGCTAGCCCGTTCCCGAACAATGCCGCCAGCGATCCCCGGGCCACCGGCACGCCGGGTTGATAGTGGGCCGCATTCACAACAGCGGCCGGCTTCAGGAAATGCACGACGCGGTTATTGCCTGCATCGCCCACATAAAGCGTGTCCTGCCGGTCGATATAGACCCCGATCGGCGAGAACAAGCCTTCCGCCGTGGCCAGGCCATCGGAGGTGTTCCAGTTGGCCGTAGTGCCGCCCACCGAGTTCTGCCCCACCACCGCGAATGGCGCGGCTCCAGCCGCCGGCAGGAACACCAGCGACTTATAGATCAACACCCGGTTATTGCCGCTATCGGCCACGTAGATGTTCCCCGTGCTATCTACCGCCACATCGGAGGGCGCTTTCTGATTGCCGCTGCCGGAGGCCGTGGAACCGAATCCGCCCTGGCCGGCTACGAACGAGGCCGCGGTGCCCGAGGGCGCGGCGTTCTGTGTATTGGGATAAATGACCAGCCGGTTGGCGGCTGAATCCGCCACGTATAGATTGGAAGCCCCATCAACGGCAATGCCCAGCGGATTGGACAGTGTCTGCGCCGATACCTGGGAAGGCCGCACCGCGACGTTCATCGAGGGCTGGCCGAAAACGCGGATTGCCGCCGCGCCCGTTCCGGCGCCCGCCTGGAACTCGAGCACACGGTTATTACCGGCGTCACCCACGAATAGATCCCCATTGGGACCGAGAGCCAGGCCCGCCGGCGTGTTCAAGGAAGTCGCGCTCACCGCGGCCGAGGCCGAACTGGTGAAGTCCGCCTGCCCGATTACAGCATCCGGCACAATCCTGCCGCTTTGATTGACGGGACGGCGGAAGCGCAGGACGCGATGGTTGTTCGAATCGGCCACGTATAACGTTCCACTGGCGTCGATCGCCAACCCCTCGGGGGCGGAGAGCGACGTGTTGGAGGGGTTGGTCGAACCGCGCGTGTCCACATTGGGAACTCCGGTGCGCAGGTTCGGCTGGCCAATCACAAAGTCCGCCGGATCGCCATTCCGGAAGCGCACCGAATCCCGCCACCCGAGGACGCGGTTGTTGCCGGTATCGGATACGTAGAGCGCATAGGGCACGGCGGAATAGTCGATCGCCATCTTGAACGGAAAGTTGATGCTGGCGGGCTTGATCTGGTTCGCCCCGTTGGTCACGAAGTCGATCTGGCCCCAAACTTTGGACGCCGCTTTGGCGCCGGGCGAGAACTGAAGCAGCCGGTTGTTGCCCGTATCGGCGACGTGGACGTTGCCCGCCGCATCCAGCTTTACGTCAGCGGGGCCGAACAGTGAATTGGCCGAAGCCAGGGGTGTAGAACCGGTATTCGCGGTTGTGGTCGCGAAATCGGTCTGCCCCAGAACGCTGGTCGCCGGACCACCCGAGGCAAGCGGTAGGACCAGTACTCGATTCTCGGCAATGGAGACTACATATAAGGTAGTGGAGCCGACATCCAGGCCGGCGGGCTGCGCAATCGTAGAACTACTGGGCTGCGCCGGCACGCCGCGCGAGGTGAAGTTATTTTGACCCCACACGGTTGTAGCCGTTGGATTCGGGGCCGAAGGGCCCAGCGGAGCCGCAAAGCGCAGCACCCGGGAATTACGGCCGTCGGAGACGTACAGGTTCCCCGCCGGATCGAAGGCCAGCCCGCTCGGCGTATCCAAGCCGGCGCCTGAGACACCGCCACCCGCGTTAGCCGCACTACTGAAGAAATCTCTTTGTCCCACCACCGTATCCGCGGCTGGTGAGGCAACTCCGGTCAGGACTGCGGCGCCGAAACGCAGCACCCGATTGTTGCCTGCGTCGGCAACCCACAGATTGCCCCCCGGGTCGAAGGCGACCGAGCGGGGTTGGCTGACGGTGGTCGCCGAAGTGGAACCGGCGGTCCGGTTGGTGAAGTTCGGCTGCCCGATCACAGCGTCCGGTTCGATCCGGCTGGGGTTCGCAAACGGCGCCAGGAACCGCAGCACCCGATTGTTGCCGAAATCGGCAACGTACAAATCTCCATTCAAGGGATTGACCGCCACACCCAATGGGGCATTAAACCCCTTCGTCCCGATACCCAGCGGGTTGGTATATTGCGGCCCGGGCTGCCCCAGCACCAGGGTGGGGGCGTCTCCAATCTGATAGGAGGTGGTGTCCACCCACGCCAGAACCCGGGAATTGCGCGAGTCCGCAATGTACAGATGGGTTTGCCCGCCACGCGTATCGAGCGCGATGCCGCCAGGCTGGTTCAACTCTACGCCTTGCACCATGTTCAGACCATTCTGGTGAAGGTCCATTTGCCCGAGGACACGATAAGCGGAGGAAGATACCTGGGCGTGCAATACCGCGACGGCTAACAGCGGAAATACGACTCTGGAAAGGGGGTTCATCTTGATTAATTAGTAGGTACGACCTGAATGTCGCGTGCTTTGTAGGGGATATTCAAATTTCCCGAGAATTCTGCACATAGGATTACGACTGAATTGTCGTACACCTGCCCGAAGCGTCGAGCAGAGCACGTACGGGACCAACACGTGTTTTCCGTTCAGTTCTCGACTCTTCCGGCCTTCCCCCCGCCTCAATCGCGACCCGCGATGCACCGGAGAAAGTCTAGGAATTATTCTCGATCTTTGGTAAACTGCGACCGTCTCCGTCTTGAGATCCTAGTTTAGCCCGTTTCCGCTTCCAAACGCTTCTATCCAAGCACTCTCGCCAGCGGAGGACGAATTGCTAGTAAAGTCCGGCGGATCTAGTGCTTCAGATGGGACGAACTTTTTGGTATCGGAATGAAATCGCTCGCTATTCTACTTTGCATTCTCAACGCATTTCCAGCGCTGCAAGCGCAGACCTTACCCACCGAATTGAATATCGTTGTGGTTGAAGGAGAGGGCGCCACCAACAATGTAAGGCAAAGGGTGGCGCGTAACCCGCTGGTTCGCGTCGAAGATGAGAATCACAAGCCCGTGGCGGGAGCCGCGGTGGTTTTCACTTTGCCCACCGAAGGCGCCACCGGGGAGTTCGGTAACGGGGCCAAGACTTTGACAGTCTTGACTGACCGCGACGGAACGGCCGCCGCGCAAGGTTTGAAAATGAATCCGATTGCCGGAAAAATCCCCATCCATATCAATGCTTCGTATCGCAACCTGACCGCACGGACCACGATCACTCAATTCTCCGTGCTGCCGCCCGGCGCCAAGCCCTCAACCGCTAGTAGTAATGGAGGCCACGGCGCACTAATCGCAGTCCTGGTGGCAGTGGGAGCCGCCGCCGCCGGGGGCGGTGTCTATCTGGCAACCCGCTCCAAGCAGACTCCCTCCGCCATTCCGACTCCTCCGGCCGGCCCCACTCCGATTGGCATTACGCCCGGGACCGGGACGATTACAGGAGGACGCTAAGCCATGCGACTCTCCTCCGCGATACTCATCTGCTGCTGCATCGCCCAACTGAACGCTCAACCTGCCGCCGTGAAGATACCCGGCCTTGGGTTCGTTTGGGACGCAAGGTCCAGCCAAATCCGGCCAATCCACGGAATCCCCGGCGCTGCCCTCCTGGGCGAAGGCGCCGGCAAAACCGGCTACACCTCCGCGGTCATCTCCCCGCGGCACGATCTCGCGCTGGCAATCTCCGGCGAAACCGGCAGACTCCAGTTGATTCGTTTCGCTTCCGGGGACGTTCAGGATGTCCCTGGAATTGACGCCGCGCCGTTCCGCCTGGTGTTCAGCCCCTCGGGAACCGCCGCCCTGGCAATGGGCTCCAAACTTCAGCTTCTAACCGGCCTTTCGGACTCGCTCGCCGTGCAGGATCTGGCGCTTCCGCCCGATTCCGCCGAGCCCACCGCAATCGCACTCAGCGACAGTGGCCAATTCGTTCTGTTGTCCACGCGTTCCGGCGACACAGCCACCACCTGGCTGCTGGCACCGGGAATGTCGCCCCTGCAAATCGCCGTGCCCGCCCCGATTGCCGTAGCAGCCTTCCAACCGGGAGGTCGCGACGCAGTTGCCCTCGACGCCGATGGGGCGATTTACCAGATTCTCAACTCCTCCATTCCTGGCGAAGTCCGGCAGCTTTACCCTGGTTCGTCCCAGACCGCCGGCCCGGTGGCAGTGCGTATGTCCGCCGATGGGAGGCAGGTCTACACCGCCAACCGGCCCGGCACGATAGCCGTGATCGACGTGGCAACCGCCTCGGCGGTAGCCCTCGATTGCGGGTGCGCTCCCGCCGGCATCGAGCCTTTGACTTCCAGCAATCTTTTCCGAATCACCGAAATCTCCAATCGTCCCCTGATGCTATTCGACGTTTCCACATCCACGCCACGCGTCTGGTTTGTGCCCTCCGACGCACCTCCGGCCGAGTCCCAGAGGAGCGGTCAATGAGGCTCACTTCCCTGCCCCGAACGGCGTTCGCGCTAGCCCTTTTTTGCGGCTCGCTGAGCGCGCAAAGCACGCTGACTATCTCCAACTCTTCTTTCCCTAACGGTAGCGTCGGAGTCTCTTATGCTCAGACGCTGCAGGCCACCGGCGGCGCGACGCCCTACACATGGTCTGTCAGCGGGCAGCTGCCTCCAGGGCTTATCGTCAACCCGGTGGGCCTGCTGTCGGGAACTCCCACCGCTCCTGGAACGTTCTCGTTCACCCTGCTGGTTGTGGACATAAGGCAGGCTTCCGCGTCTCGCACGCTTTCCCTGACGATTGCCGGTAGCGGCACGCGCCTGTCGGTCACCACCACCGCTCTGCCCCAGGGCACCGCGGGCGTAGCCTACAGCCAGACCTTAACAGCCATCGGAGGAACGACTCCCTATACGTGGTCCGCGGGCCAGGGCTTTCCGTCGTTTCTGACGCTGAATCAGAATAGCGGCGTGGTTTCCGGTACTCCAACGGCAGCGGGATCCTTCAGCTTCCCGGTCCAGGTGACCGATGCGGCACGCACCACGGCAACGGGCACCGTCACGCTGACGATCAATCCGAGTTCCCTGAGCATCACCACCACTCCCCCGATCTTTAACGGCACGGTGGGTGTCCCCTACGTGCAGACGTTCCGTGCGACTGGCGGAGCGCCGCCCTATACCTGGTCGATCACTTCCGGCAGCACGGGCGACTTGACCCTTGACCCCTCTTCCGGCAACCTGCAGGGCACCCCGCTGGCGCCAGGCACACTGAACTTCACCGTGCAGGTCAGCGACGCCTCGCGACAGACCGCGAGCCAGTCTTATTCGCTGCAGGTGAACGCGCCGACCCTCACCCTCACGCTGGGTTCCGCACTTCCGGCGGGGTCGGTTGGCACGAGCTACAGCCAGCGCATACAGGCCACGGCTACCGGAGGCGTGCCGCCATACACCTGGGCGATAGCCGCCGGATCGTCGCTGCCGGCAGGGCTGGTGTTCACTCCCTCGACTCTCACTTTGAGCGGTACGCCCACCGCGGCCGGGGCTTTCACCTTCAACCTCGAGGTCCGCGATTCGGCCTCGGCGGCAACCAGCCGCCCGGTCGGCATCACGATCAATGCTCCCGGGCTGTCGTTCACCACGGCGACGCAACTGCCTGACGGAATTCTGAATCAGCCTTACGCGGCCAACGTGACCGCTTCCGGTGGACAGCCGCCGTATCGTTGGAGCGCGGCGGGATTGCCCGGTGGCGTTACCATTAACGCCACTACCGGCCAGATCGCGGGAACACCCACCGCGGCTGGGAATTTCGGCGTGGCGATTACGGTGACGGATAATGCCCTGGCGAGCATCTCCGACCGCTTCACGCTGAACGTCAACCTGCCTACCCCACCCACCGCAACCCTCTCGGGCCTGCCTTCTTCGGTGAGCCCGGCTCAGCAATATCCGATCACGATTTCACTCAGCGGAACGTATGCCGCGCCAATCACCGGCCAGGCGATCCTGACGTTCGCACCCGATAGCGGCCCTACCGACCGGACCGTACAATTTGCATCCGGCGGGACCACCGCGAATTTCAGTATTCCGGTGGGCAGCACCACCAACGATGCCCCCCTCGCAGTCCAAACAGGAACGGTCGCAGGCACTATCACGGTTTCTCTGCGGCTGTTGGCTGGCGGCATCGATATCACCCCCAATCCTGCACCGTCCATCTCCGGCCAGATCGCCCGCGCGGCGCCCGTGATTCGTACTGTCACCGTGAATCGTAGCGGCAGCACGATTAATCTGGTGGTCACCGGTTACTCTACGGCTCGCGAAGTCACCCAGGGCGTTTTCACTTTTAACGCCGCATCCGGCCAGACCCTGCAGCCTTCGGCCTCGTCCATCACCATCGACATGAACACCCTGTTCGGCAATTGGTTTCAGGATGCGAATAACAGCCAGTTCGGCAGCGTCTTTATCCTGACCCAGCCCTTCACCATCACGGGCGATGTGAATGCCGCGATTCCGACCAAGGTGACGCTGACCAATCGCACCGGCTCGGCAAGCGTCGATATTCCCTAAGGAAAGTCCGCCAAAGTCCTGGGACTCTCCACGTCGAAAGTGGGACCTCAAGTACTTGAGTGCGCGGCGGCTACACCTCACAATTCAATCAATGACGATTGCTTACGCCAACGGAATCACGGTGGACGCGCTCCTCTTCTCCTCCCAGGGAGATGTGGTGCGTGCGGCCATCGCGGGTCACGATGACGTGCGTATCTTCAAGCGGGTGGATGCCACGTGGCGGGCGGAAGACGGGCAGCCGGTGCAGCTTATCTATGCCAGGCAGAAGGACACCGTCGCCCAAATGCCGGAAGAGAGCCACTTCGTCTTCTCCAAGGAATTGGGGCGGCAGCTCATTTCGAGCCT
>JBDTPR010000337.1:0-7249 GCA_039932635.1 Candidatus Solibacter sp. | reverse complement strand
GACGCCACGGAGATCATGCAGGGCGTTACCGAAGTGCTGTCGTACGGCACCGCCGTCGAAGTGGAGCCCCTCGGCTGATGAAGATTCCGTTCACCAAGGCGCACGGCGCCAAAAACGATTTTCTGTTCACCTGGCGCGCCGATGCGCCCGAGCCGTCGGCGCACGACCATGCGGAGATCGCCCGCGCCATCTGCCATCGGTATACCGGCGTGGGCGCCGATGGCTGGATGATCGTGGACCCGCCCGCCGACGCGGAGGCGGAAGGCACTATTCAGCTCTACAATCCCGACGGCAGCATCGCCGAGATGTCGGGTAACGGCACACGCTGCGCCGCGGCCTTCCTGATCCGTGCGGGGCTTGCCGCGGGAGTGGTCCGCGTGCGCACCGGCGCGGGAGTCAAGAGCATGCGCCTGCTGGAGCGGCGCGCGCTCTACTTCCTGTTCGAAATGAATATGGGACAGGCTGAAGTGCGCGATCTGACTTTTCCGCTGGAGTTGGCGTGGGGGCCGCGCGATGTCACGCTGTTGTGGGTCGGCAACCCGCAATGCGCGGTGCCCGTGGAGCACTTCGATTTCGATTGGCGAGCGTTGGGTGCGGCCATCGAGCGGCACCCGCATTTTCCGAATCGTACCAATGTGTCGTTCGTGAAGGCGGTGGACGACCACACCATTGACGTGCGTTTTTGGGAGCGCGGGGCGGGGGAGACCATGAGTAGCGGGACCGGATCGACCGGCGCGGCCGCCATGGCGGTGGCTCGCGGAATGGTCACGTCGCCGGTGCGAGTACAAACGCCCGCCGGCCCGATCGACCTCCGGTGGGACAACGATATCTACCTGACCGGCCCGGCGGAAATCGTAGCCGAAGGCGAGTTTTTGTTGTAGGACCGGCCCGCGACACTTTGATACAGAACCGAGCCCCAATCAGAGCCGCGACCGTGAGGGAGCGCCTACTAGCTTTGCTTGGGTGGCCGCGTGAAGACCGCTTCCTGACGGTCACGGCTCTGATTGGGTTCACCGGCCTCTCGGCCTGTCCAACTCAGACCTTCAAAAATATCTTCCGCTTAAACATCCAATAAAGAATCAACCAGTAAATCCCCAGCACCGCAATGCCTCTCACGAGAGGCTCGTACGGCGCGCCTAGAAATGCGAACGCGTGGGCTCCCAGGTTTATCCGGAAGGAATCCAGGATGAAGCGCTCCCATAGGTGCGCCATCAAATAAGCCGCGATCGAATTCGCGCCGATCACCACCAGTGGAAACGCCCACTTGCGATAGCCTCTCACTTCGGTGAGCCAGCAGAATCCCGCCAGGAAGAGGAAACATAGCCCGCCGCTGAAAAGCGTCCATGCAGGAGTCCAAATGCGTTTCACTACCGGGCAGATCCCCGTGAAGTGCAACAGCAACCCGGCTGCGATACCGATCGCGCCAGCGGCCAGCAGGCGGCGCATCGGAATCACGGGCGCACTCGCGCGCAGCCATTGCCCGGCCGCCAGTCCCAGGATCATCGTGCCGAGCGTCGGGATGAAGCTCAGCGTCAGATATCCACCGCCGTTCGCCACATAGGGCTTCGCCGTCGGGAAGAGATTCAGGAACCACACGTCGAACGCGTTGCCGAAGTTGTCGCCCTTATTCCAGTGCGCCATGAAGCCCGTGAAGAAGCCGGGTTCGTGCGCCGGATAGAGCGCCCAAGCCAGCCAGTAACCGAAGAGCAGCACGCTGAGCGCCGTCCACTGCCACCGCGGCGGACGCAGCGCCAGCAGGAACAGAATCGGGTAGCCGAAACCGATCTGCGAGAGCGTGTCTTCGAAGGTGTAATAGGTCTGCGTCGCGTGCGTGGAGCGCAGGAAGACGCCGAGCAGGATCAGCACCAGCGAACGCCACAAGGCATGCAGGAACATCGACCGCATGCTGCCGCCCTTCGCAATGCGTGCCGCGATCGAATAGGGCAGCGCCACACCCACCAGAAACGAGAAGCCCGGCTGAATGGTGTCGTGGAGTGAGCAGCCGGCCCATTCCACATGCGACTGGTGCCACGCGAGGAAACTCCAGAACGCATTACCCGGCAGCGCCCTCGCCACGCGCGAGAGTTGAATTACCTCCGCCATCATCAGCAGCATGACGAAGCCGCGATAGGTGTCGATCGCCAGATTGCGCGGCGGCATCGCCGGCAGTGCCGCACCGCCCGATCGCTGCGCAGTGACATTCGAAATGGTCGTCGTACTCATGGTGCAATCACCTTCGGCAATTTGTCCCACGGAACTACGCTGGCCCGCTTCGCCCACCCATCGTACATCGCCGACATCCGCGTGACACGCGCCGCGTCCACCGTCGCCAGATCGTGCAATTCGCTGCGGTCCGCGTCCAGATCATACAACTCCCAGCGCCCGGGGAAGCGCGACACCAGCTTCCATTTCCCATCCAGCACGGCGCGATTCCCCTCGTGCTCCCAGTAGATCGCATCCTGGCGCACGATCGGCTTGCCGCCGAATGCCGGCGCGAGGCTGCGCCCTTCCATCGGCGGAATCGCGTTGCCCGCAAACTGCTTGGGGTAGGCGGCGCCGGACACGTCCACGCACGTCGCCATCAGGTCGATCAGGTGCCCGGGTTCGTGCGTGATCGCATTGTGCCGCGTGATTCCCTTGGGCCAGCGCGCGATCAGCGGAGTCGAGATGCCGCCCTCATGTACCCAATGCTTGTAGAGCCGGAAGGGCGTGTTGGACGCGTTCGCCCAGCCAATGCCGTAACTCTGGAACGTGTCGTCGGCGCCGGGCATGAGGCCGGGAACGTTGCCCGATTGCACCGGCTTGCCTTCACGCGTCGCCTTCGGGATAGAGTAAGTCTGCACCCCCGGCTTCTGGTCCTCGGCGCAACCGCCATTATCGGCTAGAAACAGGATCAGCGTGTTTTCCTCCTGCCCTGCCGCGCGCAGCGCCGCCAGCATCTTGCCGACGTTCTGATCCATGCGGTCGATTTGCGCGGCGTAGACTTCCATGCGGCGCTGCTGCCATTCCTTGTCGGTGGCGTCCTTCCAGGCGGGCACCTCCGGGTCGCGCGGCGTCAGCCCCCACTTCTTATCCACGATCCCCAGGCGGATCATACGCGCGTGGCGCTCGGCGCGCAGCGCGTCCCAACCCTGCGCATACTTCCCCTTGTATCGCGCGATATCGCTTTCGAAAGCATGCAACGGCCAGTGCGGCGAGGTGAAGGGCACATAGAGAAAAAAGGGCTCGGGCTTGCGCGCCGCATCGCTGATGAACGCCGCGGCATTCTCGCCGATTTTGTCCGTGAGATAGAAGTCGGCGCCCTCGGCCGGGATCTTCTCGTTGTCGCGCACCAGCATTGTCGGCTGATAATAACTGGCCGCGCCGTGTATGATGCCGAAATAACGCTCGAAGCCGCGCTGTAGCGGCCAGTTATGTTTGGAATCGGTGACCGGCGTGACGTGCCATTTGCCGCTGGCCATCGTCTGGTAGCCGCCCGCGCGCAGCACTTCCGCGATCGTGACGCAGGTGCGATTCAAATCTCCCTGATAGCCGGGGAGCGGACGCGGATTCACCATATGCCCCACGCCCGCCTGGTGCGGATACAGGCCCGTGAGCAGACTGGCGCGGCTGGGACAGCAGCGCGCCGTGTTGTGAAAATGCGTGAAGCGCACGCCACCGGTGGCGAGGCTGTCGATGTTGGGCGTGCGGATTTCGCCGCCATAACAGCCAATGTCGCTGTAGCCCATGTCATCGGCCATGATGACGATTATGTTGGGTCTCGGCGTGGCCGCGGTTCGCCCGGTAGCGGCGCAGATCGCGCCCGCCGCCGCCTTCTTCAGGAACTCCCTGCGCGCAAGCATGTGGACATTCTGTCACAGCGCGCGCATGGCGTCATTCGGTTCGCGTCCGAAAGAACGCCTCAACGCACGCATGGATCTGATCGCGAATGCGGCGGAAGGCGGCCAGGCGCTCCTCCTCGCTACCCTGAACAGCGGCCGGGTCTTCAAAGCTCCAGTGAATTCGCTCCGTTCCCGCCGGAAACACCGGGCAGCTATCGCGCGCGTTGTCGCATACGGTCACCACGTAGTCCATCGGCACGCCCGAAAACTCCGAGATGGATTTCGAGCGATGGCCCGAAATGTCGATGCCGATCTCCTTCATCACGGCAATTGCCTCAGGCCGTACGGAACTTGGCTTGGTGCCGGCGCTGAAGACCTCGAAGCCATCGCCGCCTTTAGTCCGGAACAATCCCTCTCCCATTTGGCTGCGGGCCGAATTGCCGGTGCACAGAACCAGAATCTTCTTCGCCATCCGATATGTTCCTCAGGCCTTCTGCGTGCGGCATATATTGCCGTCTGCGAATACGCCGCCGTACCATTTCCGATTGATCCAAAGCGCTACATTCACCAGCGAAATCAGCACCGGAACTTCCACTAGCGGTCCGATCACCGCCGCGAAGGCGGCGCCGTGATGGATGCCGAACGTGGCGATTGCCACCGCGATCGCCAGTTCGAAATTGTTCGAGGACGCAGTCAACGATAGCGTCGTCGCCTCCGCATAATTAGCGCCCACCTTCTTGCTCATCCAGAACGACACGAAGAACATCATCACGAAATAGATGGTCAACGGAATGGCCACGCGCACCACGTCGAAGGGCAACTGCACAATCATCTCGCCCTTCAGCGAGAACATCACCACGATGGTAAACAACAGGGCGATCAAGGTCATCGGACTGATCCGCGGGATGAACCGGGTTTCGTACCACTCGCGGCCCCGGGCCTTCTGCAACGCGAAACGCGACAGCATGCCGGCCAGGAAGGGAATTCCCAGATAGATGAAGACGCTTCTGGCGATCGACGCCATCGAGATGTTCACCTCCACCGCGCGCAACCCCAGCCAGCGAGGCAAAGTCGCCAGGAAAAAGTACGAGTAGACGGAGAAGAACAGTACCTGGAAAATCGAGTTCAACGCCACCAGGCCGGCCGCATATTCACGGTCGCCGTGCGCCAGGTCGTTCCACACGATCACCATCGCGATGCAGCGCGCCAGGCCGATCAGAATCAGACCGGTCATGTACTCGGGTTTGTCGGGCAATAGAAGTACCGCCAACGCGAACATCAGAATCGGGCCCACCACCCAGTTCTGCACCAGTGAGAGCACCAGCACGCGCCGATGCCGGAATACCCGCCCCATCTCTTCGTACTTCACCTTCGCCAGCGGCGGATACATCATCAGGATCAGCCCGACGGCGATCGGAATCGACGTGGTGCCGGCGTTGAAGCGGTCGAGAAACGGCACCACGCCAGGGACCATATAGCCGAGACCTACTCCGGCCGCCATGGCGGCGAAAATCCAGAGCGTGAGATACCGGTCGAGAAACGATAGTCGGCGACTTTTCTGCTTCATATTCCTCCTTTCGTCGAAGGACGATAGACCAAACGACGTCGCCTAAATGATTGCCACTAGAGCCTTCAGCTTTCGAAGCCTCTCGTAGCTGATGCAGTAGCCGATACGCGGGCCGTCCTGACTGCTGCGAATCAAGCCGGCGTCCTTGAGGATTCTGAGGTGCTCGGAAACGGTCGACTGCGCGAGCGGCAGTTCATCCACGATCTGGCTGCATACCCGCGCTTCTTTCAGCGACAGCATGCGGAGGATACGAACGCGGGCGGGGTGTCCCAACGCCTTCGCCAGTTTCGCGAGTTCATCATCAGCCTCTGGGCCTTCGAGACAGTGAAGGTCAATCGGCGCCTGAGGCTCGGACGGGGGACAGCATAGGGGCGCTGGTTTGGTGCGTGATCTGATAGCCATTCGTCGATTGACGATAGCAGGGTGCCGGGCTTGCGTCAAGCCCGCCTAATTGCGATAGATCCGGCTTACAGGAACAGGCGCGGCGTAAAGTCGTTGAGGTATTCCCGCCAGTTGATCCAGGTATGGCCGCCGCCCGTCTCGTGCAGCGTGAACTTGATCTGGTATTTATCCAGCGTGCCTTTCAATTGCTTCGCATTTGGCGCGATGAAGTCCTCGCGCCCGTACGCGTAGTACATCAGCTTGAGTGCTTTCGCGGCTTGCTTGAGGGCCGTGTCGTTTGCCTTCTCGTAGGCCTCTCCGCCACCGCTGATCGAGAACACGCCGACATAATGGAACAGTTCAGGATGCGTCAGGCCGTTTTGAATCGTATGGCCGCCGCCCATCGACAATCCCGCCATGGCCCGGTGATCGGCATCGGCGACGGTGCGGTAATTCCCGTCCACATAAGGAATCACCACCTTCAGGAAATCGTCGCGGAAATCGGGATTCTGTAGCATGTTCGCTGATCCGGAATTCGGGCGGTCAGGAGTGTGTCCGTTCGGCATCACGATAATCATCGGCTTCGCCTTGCCCGCCGCGATCAAATTATCGAGGATATTGTTGGCGCGCCCCACAGTCGCCCAACTGTGATCGCTGTCGCCGGCCCCGTGCACCAGGTAGAGCACCGGGTATGACTTGCCGTCCTTCTCATAGCCCGGTGGTGTATAAACGTGCATGCGGCCACCGTGCCCAATGGTTCCGACCAGTATTCCACCTTCGCCACGCTACCGTGCGGGATGCTTTTCCGATAGGTTTGGAACTCCCCTGCCGGTCCTAAGACCTCCACGAGCGAGTCGATATTCTGCCGCTCCGGGGAGTACTCGCGCGCCGCCGGGTCAGGCACGCGCACGCCGTTCACAAAAAAGAAATAACGATAAGTATCGGGCGCCAGAGCCTTGGGCGTTGTCACGGACCAAAGCCCCTTCTCATCCTTGACCATCGGCCTGCCCGTGCCGCCCATAAATGAATTGGTCGAGATGTCCTCGTTATCGCTGCTCCCCAATCCGACGGCCGTAGCATCCGGTGCGCAGATGCGGAACGTGACGCGCCCATCGGGCAATTGTTGGGCGGACGTGTAGTTCGCAGCCCCCATTCCGGTAGGAGCAGTACAGCGGTTCGGATCCGCCCCGCCCCGTCCGGGTGCGCCAGAAGGTGCACCGGGTTGGGCTAGCGTGCAGGCTATCGCCATCAGCGCCGTGAACATCGTCCTGAGGATTCGCATTCTCACTCCCCGAGCCAGGTAAGCTCCGGGTGATTATAACCCGCCTCGAGGAGATAACGTGGTGCACGGGCCGCAAGGAACCGGGCGAGGTGGGCCAGCCGGGCGCATGGCCTATCGTTTGGCTACTGACACAAGCGCACCCATACCGTCCACTCATGCACGCGTCTTGGTGTAGGGCTGCGAACGATCGCTGGGTAA
>JBDTPR010000336.1:0-7258 GCA_039932635.1 Candidatus Solibacter sp. | reverse complement strand
CGACTTGCGCACCTCCGCCTCCGTCATCCCCACGCGCCCCAGCGGCGGATCGATGTAAAGGTTGTACGCCGCAATCCGATCGCTCACGCGCCGCGGATCGTTCTCCAGCAGATTCGCCACCACGATCTCCGCGTCGTTATACGACGTGTGCGTGAACGCGCCCTTCCCATTGCAATCGCCCATCGCCCAGACGCCCGGCACATTAGTGCGCAACTCATCGTCCACCGTAATGTACCCGCGCGAATCCATCGTCACGCCGGCCTTCTCCAGCCCGAGATCGCCGGTATTCGGCCGCCGTCCGGTCGCCAACAGCACATGCGAGCCCGTCACCGCAGGCGCACCTTCCGTGCAATCCACGCGCGCCGCAATCTCCTCGCCCTGCCGCGAAAACGCCATACACTTCGCATTCACGCGCACCCCGATCCCCTCGGCCTCCAGGATTTCGCGCACCGCCGCCGACACGTCCTCGTCCTCGCGCGCAATCAGCCGCGGCCCCATTTCCAGGACCGTCACCTCGCTGCCGAAGCGCCGGAACATCTGCCCGAATTCCAGCCCGATGTAGCTGCCGCCCACCACAATCAGATGCCGCGGAAGATAATCCACGTCCATCATCGAGCTGTTATTCAAATACGGAACGCTCTCGATCCCCTCGATCGCCGGCGCCGCCGCGCGCCCGCCCACATTGATGAAGATGCGGTCCGCCTCCAAACGCTCCTCGCCCACCGATACCTCGTGCGGCCCTTCAAAGCGCGCATGGCCCTGGTAGACCGTGCAGTTCTCCATGCCTTTCAGCCAGCCCTCCAACCCGTCGCGCGACTCGCCCAGAATCGCGTCCTTGCGCGCCTTCACGCGCGCCATATCCACGCGCACCTCCGGCACCACCACGCCGAACTCCGCCGCGCGCCGAGCCAGGTGCGCGGCATACGCGCTCGCCACCATCGTCTTGGTCGGAATGCAGCCGTTGTTCACGCACGTGCCGCCGAAGCGTTTGCGCTCCACTACGGCGACCTTCATCCCGGCGCCCGCCAGTCGCCCCGTCAAATACGGACCTGCCTGTCCCGTACCAATCACGATCGCGTCGAAGTGCCGGCTCATCGGAACCCACCCACTACCGCGATCCCCATCACCACTGCGACCACATCTTCCAGCAGCGCAATCGGAAGGTCCTTGCCGCCGGTCGCCGCCACCAGACGCTTGCGCACCTCGTAGCCGCCCAGTGTCCCCGCCACCGCGCCCGCCACGCCGGCGATCAGGCCGCCGGCCAGTTCGCCGCTGGCCGCGCCGATTGCCGCGCCGCTCAACGCCCCGCTCGCAATGCGCGCGGCAAACGACGCGGGTGCTTTACGGCTCGGCGTCTTCGGCAGCTTGTCATTGATCAACTCGCCCACAGCCATCACGCCCAGAATCCACGGCGCCGCCGCCGCGCCGAGAAATGACAGCCCGGTATTCTCCAGGTGCAGCCAACCCAGTCGCGCCGCCCAACTCACCGCCGCCGGCGCCGTCAACGCCCGCAAGCCAGCCACCACTCCAATCAGAAACGCCAGGCCCAATACCGGCATGCTGCCTCCTTCCGCGAACCGCTCTACATATGTTTCAAGCGTTCGTGTACAAACTGCACCGCCATCGAACCCTCGCCCACGGCCGACGCCACGCGCTTCACCGAGCCCGACCGTACGTCGCCCGCCGCGAACACGCCCGGCCGGCTGGTCTCCAGCAGGAACGGTTGCACCGGACGCCCCTTCCACGCCGGCGATTGCGCCACGTCTCCGCCGGTGCGCACGAAGCCCTTGGCATCGCGTTCGATCTCCTCCGGCAGCCAGGCCGTTCGCGGGTCGGCGCCGATGAAGCTGAACACGCCCTGCACCGGCACCGTGCGCTCTTCGCCGGTCTTATGATTCACCAGTTCCGCCGCGTGGACGTGCGTATCGCCCTGCAACCGCCGGATCGTGGTACCGCATACCAGCTTGATATTCGGCGTCTGCTCGATGCGGTGCACCAGGTAGCTAGACATGCTCTTGTACAAATCGTCGCCGCGAATCAGGATCATCACACTGCGCGCATGCTGCGACAAAAACACCGCGGCCTGCCCCGCCGAATTCCCGCCGCCCACCACAATCACATCCGCACCCGTGCACAACTGCCCCTCGGCCACGGTGGCCGCATAGTAGACGCCCGTGCCCTCGAAGCGCTCGCAGCCTTCCACGTCCAGGCGCCGGTAGTCGGCGCCGCTCGCAATCAGCAGGCACTTCGCGGTCACGCTCTGCCCGTCGTCCATCTTCACGACGGTGTATCCGTTCTCGAACGCCAACTGATTCACGCGGCTCGGCACCGAGAGGTGAACTCCGAATTTATTGGCCTGCAGAATCGCCCGTCCCGCCAGTTCGCTGCCCGTCAGCCCGGTGGGAAAGCCCAGGTAGTTTTCGATGCGCATGCTGCTGCCCGCCTGGCCCCCCGGAGCCGTATGCTCGAGCACCGCGGTCTGCAGCCCTTCGCTGGCGCCGTACACCGCCGCAGCCAGCCCCGCCGGACCGCCGCCCACCACCACCAGGTCGTAAAGCCGGTCCTCCAGCGGCTGCCGTATGCCGATGGCCTCCGCCAGTTGCACGTTCGACGGGTTGCGCAACAGCATCATGCCAGCGAACGACACCACCGGCGTATCCGCTTCAGTCACGCCGAAGCGCTTCAACAACTGCCCTACATTCGGGTCCGTCTCCACGTCGATCCAGGTGAAGAGAATGCGATTCTTCGCCAGGAAATCGCGCACCCGGAAGGTATCCGGCGAGTATCGCGACCCGATCACGCGCAGCCCCGTGAAGTCCGGCGATTCGCGCAGCAACTGCCGGCGAGCAATGAAGGCCTGCAGAATAATATCGCTCACCGTCGGACATTGATTCAGGACGCGCCGCAGCGAGGCAGCCGAGATCTCATAGACCTCGCAATCTCCGTTGGCCACGCCCGTGACAATCGCCGGCAGTCCCGTGAGATGGGAAATATCGCCGGTGAACTCGCCCGGATGGTGCATCGTGATTCGCTTCGGCTGATCGCCCGTGGTATCGAGAATCTCCACCTCGCCGGATTTCACGATGTAGAAGTTGATATTCAGTTCGCCGGTGGCCCACAGCGTTTCGCCGCCGCGGTATCGCCGTGGTTCTGCCGAGGTGCACGTCGCCAGCTTCGAAATCTGTTCTTCATTCAACGTAGGAAACGCGATGGAATGCAGGTTGTGTTCGTTCATGGTTTGACGCCAGGAGAAACCTGAAGAGCCTGTTCGATCTGCTTCAGGTGATGTTCGTTATGCCATGCTACCTTGTCAAACTCGTCTTTCAGGGTGCGCACCCCGGTCTCACTGTGAACAAACTCACGCCCGCCGTTCGAAGCGTAGTTCAAGCGCGCCTGATAAATCACCCCGCCGCGCGCCGCGCTGTAAATCTGCCGCGAAATTTCCAGCGGCATTCCCGAATAGTCCAGCTGCGCCGCCCAAAGATCCTGGTTGAACGCCCACACCACCGGCCGCGGTTCGCTAATCGCCCGGCGTATGCGATCATACAAAACGGTCTCCGCGTCGGCGAGATGATGCAGCAGCCATCTTACCGGCCACTTACCCGGCGCGTAACATAGCTCCAACTGCTCCGCACCTAAATCGAAGTAAGCCAGCGTACGCTCACGGCCCGCTTCCAAACGGCTCACGATGTCCATTTCCGGTCGCTCCAATCACAAAAATATCTTTTCATGATACGGCAGCTGTGGGCCTGTCTTTGTGGGGCCAGACTTCAGTCTGCGCACCGACTTCAGTCGGTGCCCGGAGTTTGGCCATTTGCGCGAGTGCTGGCCGGCTCTGTGCTCCTGTCTTTGGGGCCGATTCCGCTAATCCGAAGTCTCCACCAAGCGCTGACGTCGCCGGTCCACCGTCAGCCGGGTCACATCGGGCCGCGAGTAGTGCCCCGCCGGATCCAAACTATGCCGCGCCTCCAGCACCCGCCGGAAATCCAGCGTAGCCGTCACCAGCACTTCGCCCTCAACTGGAGCAATCACCCATTCCCCATCCGGACCCGCCAGGCACGACCCGCCATCCGCCAAAATCTCCGGAGCCGCACCGAAAGCCTGACGCCGCCACTCCGACGCGTCCCCGAACATCTCCCGCCGCATCAAGCCCGACACCGACGCCACATACGACCGCCCCTCCATCGCCACGAACCGCGTAATATCCCGCGTATTGCGCGCATTCCCCGGCCATACCGCCACGTGCAGATCCTCGCCCTGCCCGTACAGCGCCGCCCGCGAGAGCAGCATCCAATTCTCCCAGCAGTTCAACCCGCCCGCATGAAACGCCCCGATCTCGTGCGTGCGCAATCCATTCCCATCGCCCGGCGCCCACACCAGCCGCTCCTCGTGCGTCGGCGTCAGCTTCCGGTGCACGCTGCCGATCTCGCCCCGCGCATCGATGTACACCAGCGAGCAGTACAAACTGTGACCGCCGCGATCCACCGCGCGCTCGATGCACCCCAAATAAACCGCGATCCCCCGCGACCGCGCCACCGCCCGCACCCCGTCCAGATGCCCCGCTTCGGGCTGCACTGCCTGCGACGCGTACTCCGCATACGCCGCCCTTTGCAGCGGCGATTCAAACCGCGCGCCCTCCGTCAATTCCACCCAGAATGGATACCCTGGGACCAGCGCCTCGCCGAACGCCACTAGCCCGCACCCCTCCGACGCCGCGCGCTCCACCCACGCCTCCACCTTCTGCAGCGTGCGCGCGCGATCCAGGAATTCCGGAGCAATCTGCGCCAATCCAATCTTCAATTCTTCCGAACCCATCGCCTTCGTAGTATATATAACGGTCCCGAGCCCCGCCCCACCGCTAAACTAAAAACGTGCCCGACGTTCCCTCTTCCGCCCAGCCTGATCTCGAAGATCTCCCCGTGCTCACCGTGCGCGACACCGTCATCTACCCCGGGTCGCTCCTGCCCATCACCGTGGGACGACCCATGTCGCTCGCCCTCGTCCAGGCCCTCGGCGAAAATCGCACTCTCGCCGTCGTCTCACAACTCGACCCGCGCGTTGAATCGCCCAGCCCCGAGGACCTCTACCAGATCGGCACCGTGTGCATCATGCACAAGGCCATTAAGGTCCCCAAGGACAACCTTCTCCTATTCTGCGAGGGCGTCGCCCGCATACGCACCCACGCATTCACCACCACCGAGCCCTTCCTGCGCGCCCAGGTGGAACGCCTGCCCGATGTCGAACCCGAAATCACTCCCGAAATCGAGGCCCTGCGGCAGACCGTGGTGACCCTTTTCCAGCAAATCGTCTCCGCCTCGCCCAACCTCTCCGACGAGCTCTCCGGCAGCGCCGCCAGCATCACCGAACCCGGCCGCCTGGCCGACCACATCGCCGGAACACTGCCCTTCATCGGACACAACGAGCGCCAGCATCTGCTCGAACAACTCGACGGAATGGCGCGCCTCAGCGAGATTCACCGCACCCTCACCCGCGAACTTGAACTCGTCGAACTGCGCGGCCGCATACAATCCCAGGTACAGGGACAGCTCTCTCAAAATCAGCGCGAGTTCTATCTCCGCGAGCAGCTCAAAGCCATCCAGAAGGAACTCGGCGAGGGCGACGACGCCAACCGCGACGTCGAGGAACTGCGCACCAAACTCGAAGCCGCCGGCCTCCCCGAAGCCGTCAAGACCGAGACCTCCCGCGAACTCAAGCGCCTCTCCCGCATGTCGCAGTCGTCGCCCGAATACGGTATGGCGCGCACCTACCTCGAGTGGATGGCCGCACTCCCGTGGTCCATCTCCTCGGGCTCGCACGTCGATGTGAAGCGCGCCGCCGAAATCCTCGATGAAGACCACTACGATCTCGAAAAGGTGAAGGACCGCATCCTCGACTATCTCGCCGTCCTCCAGCTCAAGCCCGTCCTCAAAGGCCCCATTCTCTGCTTCGTCGGGCCGCCCGGCGTCGGGAAAACCTCGCTCGGCCGCTCCATCGCGCGCGCCCTCGGCCGCAAGTTCGCCCGCATCTCCATGGGCGGCATGCATGACGAGGCCGAGATCCGCGGACACCGCCGCACCTACATCGGCGCCCTCCCCGGCCAGATCGTGCAAGCCCTCCGCCGCGCCGGCTCCAACGACCCCGTCTTCATGCTCGACGAGGTGGACAAGCTCGGCCGCGATTTCCGCGGCGACCCGGCCAGCGCCCTCCTCGAAGTCCTCGACCCCGAGCAGAATTCCACCTATCGCGACAATTACCTCGACGTCCCCTTCGACCTCTCCAAGGTCCTCTTCATCACCACCGCCAACGTGCTCGACCCCGTGCCCGAAGCCCTGCGCGACCGCATGGAGATCATCTCGCTCGAAGGCTACACCGAGCAGGAGAAGGTCATCATTTCGTTCCGCTACCTCATCCCCCGACAGGTCACCGAGAACGGACTCACCGCCGGCGACGACATCGAATTCTCCGACGACGCCGTGCGCTTCATCGTGCGCCGTTACACCCGCGAGGCCGGCGTGCGCAATCTCGAGCGGCAAATCGGCACGATCTGTCGCAAGCAGTCGCGCCGCATTGCCGAGGGCAAGCGCGAAAAGACTCTGGTCACGCCTGAAATCGTCGAGCACGATCTCGGCGCGCCACGCTTCCGCACCGACACCGAAGTCGCCGACCGCACCAGCCGACCCGGAGTCGCCGTGGGACTCGCCTGGACTCCCACTGGCGGCGATGTCCTTTTCATCGAAGCGGGACGCATGCCGGGCGGCAGCAAGGGCCTCATCATGACCGGGCAGCTAGGCCCCGTGATGCAGGAATCCGTGCAGGCCGCGCTCACCTGGGTGCGCAGCGCCGCCACGCGCTACGGGGTCGATCCCGACCTCTTCAAGGTCAGCGACATTCACATCCACGTGCCCGCCGGAGCCATCCCCAAAGACGGACCCAGCGCTGGAATCACCATGGCCACGGCCCTGCTCTCCATGCTGACCGACCGCCGCGTCAAACCCAACCTCGCCATGACCGGCGAAATCACTTTGACAGGTCAGGTCCTGCCCATCGGAGGCATCAAGGAAAAAGTGTTAGCCGCAAAACGCAGTGGAGTCCGCGAAATTCTGATCCCGTACGAAAACGAACCCAACGTCCGCGAAGACCTGAAGACCGAGCAAATCGGAGACATCAAGCTCCACTACGTGAAGACCATGGACGAAGTCGCAGCCTTAGCGCTGGACTAACGTGGGGCAGACTCTAGTCTGCGCACCGACTTCAGTCG
>JBDTPR010000335.1:0-7262 GCA_039932635.1 Candidatus Solibacter sp. | reverse complement strand
GCGAATGCGCTTCCCGCACTTCGCCGGTGGATATGCCAATCGCATAGCGCAGATAGAGATTGTCGTGTCGCCACTCAGGGATATGCCGGTCGTAAAGTTTGGCGAATTCGGGCGATGTCCAGGTCACCGCATGGACGCCGTTGGTGATCGCACGGATGGGATACTTGGGGAACATGCTGCGCGAAACCTCGCCGTGCTGCATGGCGACTCCGTTGACGTAGCGCGAACCAATCAACGCCAGCAGAGTCATATTCAACGCTCCATCCACGTAGGCGCCCGTGGCTTCGAGCGCGGCGGCCCGCGGCTCTCCCAAGACTTGATGCACCAGGTAGCGGGGAAACTGGTCCTGGCCCGCAGGAACCGGAGTGTGGGTGGTAAATACACATTGATGCCGGACCGCCTGGAGGTCCGACGCGTTGGCGAAGCCCGGTCGCCCCGCCATCTGCCGCTCCACCAGGGCCAGGGTCAGTAAGGCTGCGTGGCCTTCGTTCATATGATAGGTCTCGATCTGGGCGAGCCCCAGGTTGCCGAGCAATTCCACGCCACTCATGCCGAGGATGACCTCCTGGCAGAGACGGTAGTGAGCGTCGCCGCCGTAGAGGTGATCGGTCAGCTCCTGGTCCCAGGGCGAATTCCCGGCGACCGCCGCGTCCAGCAGGTAGACTGGCACCACGTGCCCACGCACGCCTTTGATGAGGTATCGCCAGGCGCGAATCCGGATCTCGCGTCCTTCAATGTTTGCTGTCGCCATCGGTCCCACCGGCTCCAGGAATTCCTCCGGCTTCCAATCCGTGGCGCTTTCCGATTGCGTGCCCTGTGCGTCCAGATGCTGCTCGAAATAGCCTTTGCGATGCACCAGCGTAATCCCCACCATCGGCGCGCCCAGGTCCGCCGCGGCTCGCAGGGTGTCTCCGGCAAGCACACCCAACCCGCCGCTGTACGTGGGCATGGAGGGATCGAGGGCGATCTCCATGGAGAAATAGGCGACTGTCGCCGGACCCGGTGTGGTTACCATTCTTCAACGCTCCCAGCCGCGGCGGCGCAGTCTACGATAGGCGCCCCCGGTCCGCGGCTCTTCTTCAAACGGTTGCGCAGGACATCGCGACTGACGCCGAGCACCTTCGCAGCCCGGCTCTGATTGCCGCCTGTTTCCGCCATCGCTCTGGCGATCAGAAATTGTTCGCTCTCCCGGAGCGAGAGGACGTTCATTCGGTGCGGGGCCGCGACAATTTCATGGATCTTGTCGCAGGCCGGGTGGACGTCAATGGGAATGATCCCGGGCGTGATTTCACCGAAATCGTCCAGCAGCACGGAACGCTCGATTGCGTTGCGTAGCTCCCTCACGTTTCCCGGCCAATCGAACGCCTCCAGTATTCCCGAGGACGCTTCCGAAAGCTCCGGCGCCGCCCGTTCGAACTTGCGGCTGAGTTGAGCGATAAAGAACCGGGCTAGGGGAAGAATGTCCGCACGCCGCTCGCGCAGCGGTGGGATGGTCAGTTGGATGACGTTTAACCGGTAAAATAGGTCGAGCCGGAATTCCCGCTCTGCCACCGCCTGCCGCAGATTGCGGTTTGTGGCGGCGACGATGCGAACGTCGAAGGGAATGTCGCGCAGTCCCCCCACCCGGCGGAAACTTCGGTCGTCCAGTACGCGCAGCAGTTTCGCCTGCAGCTTGATGGGCAGTTCACCAATCTCGTCCAGGAACAAAGTGCCTTGGTTCGCGAGTTCGAACAGACCCTTCTTTTGGGTCCGCGCGTCCGTGAACGCGCCTTTTTCATAGCCGAACAATTCGCTTTCCAGCAGAGTCTCCGGCATAGCGGCGCAATTGATGGCGACAAAGGGTTCGGTGCGCCGCCAACTATCCTCATGAAGCAGCCGGGCGATTACTTCCTTGCCCGTGCCCGTCTCGCCTTCCAGCAGAACCGTCATCGCCGCGCTCACGGCTATCCTTTCCGCGAGGCTGACCACGGCGCGCATGGCGTCCGATTCGGCGATGACTATTCCGCACTTGGGCCCGAGTTGTTCGAGGACGCGCGTGAAGATGGCAAGGGCGCCCTGCACGTGTCCGTCGCTGTCGAGCAGCGGCACCGCACTGACCGCCACAAGTTGTTCCCTGCCTGCGCTTACCGCGATGCGCACGGTACGCTCGCCGCCGAAGCCGGGCTCTCGCAGACCACCCAGCACGCCGCAGTTCCGAACACAACCCAGGCAGCGCAGAACCTCCGCGCAGGACCGGCCGGCTGCATCTTCGGATGATGTTTCCAATAAGTGCCGCGCTGCCTGGTTGACCGCCTGAATCGTCCGGTCCCTGGCGTAAATGAAAGCCGGGAACGGCAGTTGATCGAAGACCGCTTGGACTAGTTGCATCAACCTTACTCTCCAATCTCTACGCCGCTTTTGACAGCGGGGCGCAAAAACGCCGTCGCCGTTAAGATAAATGGTTTACGCGAAGTCATGGCCCGCGACGAGCACAATGGCGCCTCATATGCGCGGCGGCGAGTCGAGTCGGTCATACGGTAGAGGTGGTCCACTTCAACTCGGGCGATTCATGGGGCCGCTGGCCGAACTCCGTGGCCGGCACTGTCCGGCGCACCGAAGCGGATGCCTCATGTTTCGCCAATTCGAAGGAGCGCATGTACCGCACCGCCGTTTTGCTCCACACCGCAGCGCGGCCCAGTTTGTAAGCCGCCTTGCTCATGGCGTGGCGGCGCGTTTCGTCACGCAGCAATCCTCGCACTTCATGGGCAATCGCATGGGCATCCGAGAACGGCACGAGTACGCCTCGCTGGTCCTGTAGTAATTCCGCGGCGTGCCAGTATGGCGTGGAGATCACGGCTTTTCCGGCGCCGAAGGCATAAGCGAGCGTACCTGAGGTGATCTGGGCTTCGTCCAGGTAGGGTGTGATGTACAAGTCCGCTGCGCCAATGAACTCGGTCAGTTCCTTCAGATCCACAAACCGATTGTGGAAGATGACGTTTTCGCCGAGGTGGTTCCTTGCGACGATGGCCTCAAGTCCCTGACGATAGCTTTCGCCTCGAGTGCGTAACTCGTGGGGGTGCGTCGCACCCAGCACGATGTAGACGAGGCCGGGAAACTCCGCCGCGACCGTAGGAAGAGCATTGATCACGTGTTCGATCCCCTTGTTGGGGGAAAGCAGCCCGAACGTCAACAATACGGTTTTTCCGCTCACGCCGAATTGGCCTTTGTAATGGTCCGGAGCCAAAAACGGCACGTCGGGAATCCCATGCGGGATGAGATCGATCTTCTCAGCGGGCGCCTGGTACACGTCCTGCAAGATCGTGCGTCCGCGCTCCGTCATCACCACAAGTCGCGTGGAGTACGCAATCAATTGCATCATCACGCGGCGTTGGTCGGCGTTCGGCTGGAGGAGGACGGTGTGGAGCGTCGTAACTGTGGGAACTTTCAGTTCGCGGAGCAGCGCCAACAGGTGGCTGCCGGCCGGCCCGCCGAATATTCCGAACTCATGCTGGAGTGAGACGATGTCCACATCGCTGGCGTTCAGGAAGTCCGCGGCCCGTCTGTAAGAATGGATGTCCTGCTCCTCAATCTCGAAGCGAACGACGTCCGGATACTGATAGCACCCCTCCACGTCGTTGACCGGGACGGCGAAGCACCGGCTACGGCGGTGGCGCGCCGCCACGGCCCCTAGCAGATCGGCTGTAAACGTGGCGATGCCACACTTACGTGGTAGGTAGTTGCCGAGGAATGCAATGGTGCGAGCGGTGGATTCTACACTTACAGGCTGATTACGCCGCATTGACTAAATCCTCGTTCTCGCTGGCGCTTCCCCCATCACGGTCGGCGGACTCCTGGCACTGGATACAGCGCGGCGCCCATGGAATGGCCAGAAGACGCTTGAGGCCGATCGCGGATCCGCATTCAGTGCAGGAGCCAACGCTACCGTCACGAATCCGCGGACGGGCGGCTTTCACCCGGCGGAGCAGACTGGACTCGCAGTCCACGTTTCGGATCGCCAGGTCCTGCTCCGACGCGTATTGAATCTCGTCCATTTGGTCGGCGCACCTCTCGATTGTGATGCCGTCCCGTTTTCGCAAGACCTTCAACAACTTCGACTCTCTCGATTCGAGGGCCTCTTTTACGCTCCGCATTTCGTCAGATGTCATTCTCACGAGCGTTCCCTTTCAGTCCCTAGGGCTCACCTTGCATGCACTGGACGGTCCAGAACAAGAAGTGGGCAAATAAGAGCTTGCGGTTCGTCGAAGTCATGGTGCTGGGGGGCCAGAACGCTCCGGTCTGTCCACAAACGCTGCACTTTGACATCGGGTTTTCCGTCTCGGAGCCGTAGTCTGGTTTATCGCTCACCGGGGGGCACAATCGAAGGTCCGAAGCTGTGATCGACGCCGTTCGTGGGAGCTCTCGCCACCATGCCTGGCGGGCGGCCTGGGCCGCGTGGGCGTCCGTGTTCCAGTCGCTCCAGGCTCAGTATGACGGCATCGAGCGTGTCGCGCTCCTCTCGCAACTTGTCTAGTATGTTCTTCAAGTCCATCGCAATGCTCCCCCAGGGTTTGAACCGCAAACCTGTGCTGCTCCGATTCAACAAATAGTGGCGGCCGCTAACCTCCCCGGCAGGCCTGATGGAAAGCTGGTGACACGCGGGCGAAAGTCTTGCGGTGTCACGCCCTCGGCGGCACTAAGAACAGCCCCGCCGTCGTTTGCCTGCGCTTCACAACTCCTACTTGGCTCTGACCGACCTCGTTGGCCCGGATCCAATCCATTTCTGGCGAGCCGTTCTGAAAGGCTCTGCCTATCCAATACTCAAACGCGAGTGCGGCAATTTCCGGTGTCTCTCCGACGCGTAGCGAATCTACAGATTCAGTGTCATTTCCGCGGCCAGTCTTGCCATGCCGCGTCCCGCCCGCTGAACCCCAGCTCTCTCCTTTGGTAGTTGGATAGTCCCCTGCACGGGACGGACCATTACGCTGAACCCTGCAGTCTCGAAGATGGCGCGGTGGGGCAGTGTGGATTGTGAGACGTTCGCCGGCGGCACAAACGCAACAAGTGCACCTGAAAGTGCGAAAACTGCCTTTGCGGGAAGATCTCTTGCAGACGCGCCCCGAGGGGATCCGGCATCCTAAGCAATTGGCCGCGACCGTGCAGGAGGGGGAGGGAGACGCACACATGAATTGGGATCGGCTCGAAACGCAGCGGCAAGGCTTTGCGGTTTCGGCGCGCGCACTGGAGCAATCTCGCCGACGAGGACTGTAGGACGATCACAATGTGGCGAAGTGCCCGATTCATTCTCTCGTTACCTGGCGGTCACCATACTCTTTGCGGCGCTCTACAGGATTGTTCCGGACGTCAAGTCGAAGTGTGGAGATTTTGCTCCTGCGGCCGGCGTCGCGGCGTTGCTCTTTACGGCCGGCGCGTCGCCCTTGGCTGTGGGTTGCGCTGGCCCGACCGCGCCGTCGGAAGAAGCACCTGAGACGTGCGGCGGGGCGGGAAGAGGGCTCGCTGCCGGTCGAGGGATTGCGTCGCTCGCGCTCCGCCACCTTGGCTTTGAGAAACCTACCGACGCTTCCGGATCCCTGAAGCGGGGGGAAACAACGAGTACTTCCTCCAGCCCGTACTGATTCTACTCGCCCTGCCAAATGGTGAAGTCAACCCCGACGACGACAACAGCGGCAACCGCTGTCCTGGAAATTGTCGGGTTGTCGCGACTTTCGCCGGATGGGCCTTGGCCAAGGCCGCGGCGCCCATCGACGGGGAATTTCACGGAATCCCCTTTTGGTCCGACAAGCGTGACAAGTAAACACTGGCACCGCTCCCGGCTTGGCTCCAGGCGTTGACCCATCTTATTAGCGCTCTGTGCGGACTCTTACCACGGTGCCTTGTTGAAGAACGTTACGTACGCCTGTCCATCCAGCACAATCATAGGGTCCCGGACCTTGCCGGGATGATTACGTTTGCTCAACTGGTAAGTTGTGGCCTTGCCGCTCACCGAGTGGGTAGTCAATATGCTGTCGGTCGCCGTCCAAGTCCCCGAATCTCCGACAGGGACCTTGGTTGCATTCTTGGCGGCGGTAACCTCAGCCGCGGTGGCAAATGCATAGGTGCCGTTGCCGTTCAGTGTGAAGCACTGCTTGGATCGCAGATTTTCTTGAGTCGGCGCGGTAAGGGACGTCCAACACCATCTGCCTACCAATTCCACGCGAACACTGCCTTCGCCAGCTTCGTCCTTCACGCGATTCAGGGTCACCGGCTTGCCGTTCACCGTCAGGGCGAGAATATCGCTGTGCAGTTCGAAGCGGACTGTGGTTTGCGCCTGCGCCCCGATCAGCGTCAAACGGGTGCCGCGGATCTCGAACCGGCCTGCCGTTCCGTTCACAATTCCTGTGCCGTCGCTGTTGAACTGCGCCGAACTGGTAGCGTTGCGCCAACTGCCCACCAGCCCTCCCGCGGCCTGGATATCTTCCGGGGACGCCGGCGGAAGAACTGACGATGCTTTTCGCGCGAGCCGATAGGCCGTTCCGCCGCTTTCCAACAGTAATCCATTGGCTTCGCGAGCCAGGGTAAAGGTGCGCGCTTGTCCGTTGACTTCGTAGCTGCCCGTTCCTAGGGAGCCGGCAACTCTGAAGGTTGCCGGAAAATGGGAGCCGCGTATACCCAACGTGCCGGCATAAGCGCCGCCGCTCGCCGTGAGTTCCAGCGTGGCTCCGTCTCCTTCAAAAGCGCCCGCAAACGGATCAGGCTCGCCAATCTGATTCTGTCCGGTCAATAAAGTACTTGCCATCAATAGCAGGTATACAGCCCTCATTCTCAGATTTTACCGCGGGCCTCACTGGCCCCGTGCCTGCGCTAGTCCGATTCCGCACGATTCGGGACGCGGCTTAGGCTTTAGGATCCACGCGATAGGCTCGCGAACCACCCTGGGGTGCGAGCGCGAGGGTAAATCTTGCATGGAAGTCAGGCCCCGCGCGGACCGTGAGGAATGTTAGGAATGGGCCTAGCCTGATCCTACGTCGGGATCGGCAAGAGACGTGCACGAAGTGAGGCGGCATTACAAGGAGGGTTATCAAACATGAAGGACAGTACCAAAGACAAGCTCGAAGGCACCGCGCATGAGCTGAAAGGCAAGATCAAGGAGAAGATCGGTAACGCTACCAACAATCCCGACCTTGAAGACGAGGGTACGGCTGAGAAAGTCGGCGGAAAGGTGCAAAAGAAAGTTGGCGACGTCGAAAAGGTCTTCGAGAAGTAGTTGATGCCCCTTGCATCACGCG
>JBDTPR010000334.1:0-7265 GCA_039932635.1 Candidatus Solibacter sp. | reverse complement strand
CGTGACCCCTGATTGCTAAGCGTAATCCGGCGAATCTCCGCGTCATCTTCCGGCGACACCGTCACCTCAAGATGACTCTCGATGTTCAATCTGCGGCGGCGGAATTCGGCGCGGTCGGCGCTGAAGGTTGCTGTATACCGGGGATCTTTGACGGTCAAGGGCTGATGCGTCGCGGACCAGAGCATCCCGGACTCTGCATCGCGAAGATAGAAGAAGGTTCCCCAAGGGTCGCGGGTGGTGTCGGCACGCCAGCGCGTGATGTCAAACTCGCCCCAACGGCTGTAGCCCGCGCCCGTGTTGGTGATCATCAGTGCGTACCGGCCGTTGCCGAGCAGATGAACGCGCGGAATCGGAGTGTCTTCATCGAACACCCAGTATTCAGGAGCGGATGGCGCAGAAACCATGCGGGCCGCGGCCTCGTCCTTGGGGTGATGAACGAGCATCGAAGGAGCGGGCGGGATGCGCTCGAACAGCAAGGGCTCCACGGCTTTGATCCGGCTATCGTCATGGAATCGCCGACGCATAATGCCGCGATTGAGGACGTTATTCACGGCCATCAGGCTCATTCCCTGGTGGTGCGACATGAAAGTGTAGACAACTATACCCTTCCCACCTCGGCGTTCTTCGCGGCGCGTGTAGTCCAGGGATTCGTAGAACCCCATGCGGCCGTACATACCGGCCTTCGCCAGCCGCTTGAGGTTTTTGATTGCATCCTCCGGGTTTACCTGCAAGGCGAGAGCGGTGGCATAGGGAGCGACTACCAGATCCTCCTCCAGCCCCCGTTTGAGGCCGAGGGAGGGGACGCCAAAAGCGCGGTACTGATAGATCTTGTGCGCATCGAGAGCGCTGTATGCGGATTCTGAGATTCCCCACGGCACACCGCGATCCTCTGCATACTCAATCTGGCGATTTACTGCGGCGGCGCAAGCATTCTCCAGCAGGGAGTTGCGGAAAGTGCGCATGAACAGGACCGGCATCAGGTACTCGAACATGGTGCCGCTCCATGAAATCAAGACCTGGCCGTTGTCCGACGTGTAGGGGCGTCCGAGCGCCAGCCAGTGCTCCGCGGGCACATCGCCCTTGGCGATTGCCACCAAACTACCAAGGCGCGCTTCACTCGCCAGCAAATCGTAATGAGGGGAGTAGTTCAGCGGGCCGCCCACCTGATAGCCGATGGCAAACAGGCGCCGTTGAGCGTCGTACACGAAATTCATGTTTACGCGGTCGCCTAGGGCTTCGCACACTTCTCCGAGGCGTCGGTACCGGTCGAGCAAATCCGCCGACGCTTGCTGAGCTTTCTCATACTCGGTCCTGAGTTCTGCAATCCACGCGGTGAGGCTCGCCGGCAGCCCCTCTTTATTGCCGGCGTCCTGGACGATCTCGCTGAACAGGCCGGTTTCCCCGCGAGCCACCGCGCCCCACGAAGGCAAATCGTGCGTGAGGGTGTGGCGCGCGGCAATGGCGCTCTCTCCGAGAGGCTGCAGGAATTCGTCCGGCGCAGCAGCCAAAACGTCCAACCAGCGCAGATAGCGGTCTGCGTGTTGAACCCAGGCCTCAATTTGCTGCTCGAGCCGCGCATACCAGTAAGCGCGCTCCCCGGTCTCCGAGACGCTCCAACGCAGGGAATCGGTCAGCTTGCGGGCGGCCTCGCCGGCCAGACGGATTCGTCCCGGAATCTCGAAGCCCGCAGACTCCTCCTCTAAGAGCCCGCGCAATGCAGCCAGGGGAACCGCGGTGCTGTGGTCCGGCGGGAATCGTTCCGTGATCACGGCCAGCGTATCGGCCAGGCCGCGCAAAGCGCGCGCGTCCAATTGCGGTTCCGCATCCAGGTCTTGAGCCGCCTGTTTCAGCACCCACAGGCTGGCGACGAAGTTGCCGCTGTCGGCAGTCGATACGTACTTGGGTTGCAGCGGTTGCAGAGTTCGGGTGTTGTACCAGTTGAGAAGGTGACCCTCGCAAGTTTCCAGCTTGCCAAGGGTGTCGGTGGTTGCGGCGCAGCGTTCCACCATCTGCTCCGGCGTCAGAAACCCGAAATCGCCCGCCGAAACCGCGGACATCAACCACATTCCGATGTTTGTGGGCGAAGTACGATCGGCGACCTCAACACGCAAAGCTTCCTGGGAATTATCCGGCGGCAGCCAGTTGTGCTCCGGTCCCACGAGATCGTCGAAGAAGCGCCAGGTCTCCCGTGCGACACGCCGCAGAAAAAGCTGGTCGTCAACATCGATCTCTTCGACCTTTCGGACCCCGCGGCGTTGCTCCTTGATCCAATGCTGAACCAGGGGAGCGGCGGCCCAGAGCAACAGAAATGGAGCCCAAGCCGGGTCCGAGAAACTGCCCCTGAGTTGCAGCGCAACCCCGAACGCCGCTGCCACTGCCGAGATCACCAAAAAATGCGCCCGGAAGGGATCGAACTGCAGAAGGGCCGCCCGGTGGGACATTTCCGCGGTCTGCCACTCCAGCAAATGGCGTCTGCTGATCCCCAGCCGGTACAAGACGCGAACGATGGCATCTACCGAGAGGTAGGCCTGATGCGGCAGGAAGGCAGTGTTCACGATGGCTCGATTCAAATCGCTGTTGGCTTCCCGCCAGACCAGCGCGTCCCCGCGCCATCTCGCCATGAGGCGTTCCACAAACTGCAAGAGGAGAGGAATGAGGATGACAAACGCCACCAGCGTGCTTGCGACCTTGGGAGCCGCGTGTAAGCCCCAACAGGACAGCAACAGCAGCACACTCGCCGCGGGCACCACGCTGCGGCGCAGGTTATCGAAAATCTTCCACCGGTTGATGAGCGTCAGCGGATTCGGTGTGCGCTCCCGCGGGGTTGCGGCCGGGACTCGCGGCAGGACCCACGAGGCAATCTGCCAGTCTCCGCGGATCCATCGATGTTGCCGTTTACTGTAGCTCGTGTAGTCGTACGGGAACTGTTCGAAGAGTTCCACGTCCGTGGCCAATCCGACGCCTACGTGGGCTCCTTCGATCAGATCGTGACTGAGCAGCCGCTGCTCCGGGAAGCGGCCGTGAAGTATTTTGTGAAAGGCGCGAACATCGTAAATGGCCTTCCCGTGGTAGATGGCTTCACCGAACAGATCCTGATACACGTCGGAAACTGCCTGGCAATATGGGTCCGTTCCGCGCGCGTCCGTAAATAGCCTCGAGAAACGCGTGGCCGTCGCCGAAGGGAGCGCGATACTCACACGAGGCTGGATGATGGTATAGCCGCGCGCGCGGTTCCGTCCGTCAGCGGTGAGTTCCACCTGGTTCAAGGGATGCGCGATGGTTTCGACGAGCCTCTGCGCGCTGTCGTGAGGGAGTTGCGTATCGGCATCGAGGGTGATCACGTACCGGATGTCCTCCGGCAGCACGCCGGCACGCAGAAGCTCGTGGCTCTCCCCGCCATTCAGGAAATCATTGAGTTCCTCGATTTTTCCTCGTTTGCGTTCCCAACCGATCCAGCGGCGCTCGGTTTCGCACCACACCCGTGGTCTGTGGAAGAGCAGGAAACGCCCGTTGCCGTGGCGTGAGTTCAACTGCTCGATGCCCTTCATGGCCAAGCCGAGCAGACCGTCGTCCTCGGGCATCTCGCGCTCTTCAGCATCCGTGAAGTCCGCCAGCAGTGAGTACCAGAGGTTCGCGCCCGGATTTGCGAAGTAGCGTACTTCCAGCCTTTCGATCGCGCCGCTCACCGCATCGGGCGTCAGGAGCATCATCGGAACCACGACCAGAGTGCGGCAGTTGTCCGGTATTCCTTCTTCAAACGAAAGCTTCGGCAGCACACGAGGCGGAAGAAACCAGGTGAGGAACATCTGCACCAGGTAGGTCGCAAGTTCGCTGGCCGGGAAGAGCGCCAGGACTCCGAGGAACAGGAGCGCCACTGGGGAAGCCACTCCCGCGCCCCGCGCGTCCCACCAAAAGGCGCCCGAAATCCCAGCTATGAGCGCGGCGAGGCTGCCCAGGTACACTGCGGTCGGGTGTCGGCGCAGAACACGCAGGCACCGTTCGCGCCACGGGACGCGGCGACGCAGCCGCTTTTCCAGTTCCCCCAATCCTTCATCCAGCAGGTAATAGGCTACGCACTGCTCACGGCTGCCGCTCGCAGCGGGTTGGGCGAGGTCAACCGCCAGCTGGGCCACCTCCAATTCGGAGACCTTCGACTGGCGCGCTGCCGCTTCCACCACCCGCCGGCACATGTCGCGAGTGGCGAAATCGCTGCGGGTGTGAATGCCTGCCGGATCCTGGCGCAGAATCGCCTCCATCCGGCTCACCGACTCGACAATCTGCAGGTATTGCAGCTCGGACAACTGGCGCAGACTCCCAATCGCGCCGGAGATCAACATCAGATCGTTTGCCTCTTCGGCATGCTCGGCCCGGATGATATCGGGCAACTGGTGTTTCGTCTTCTCCTGAATCCACTTCTGAATGGGAGCCAGCGCGGCCTCTTCGTGGTGCAGTTGCTCGGCGAGGCGCTCAATGAAATGGGGCGTTAACTCGGGCTCTCGACGCTCGAGTTCAGCGGCCATTTCCTCGAGTTGCGCGGGAGTGCGGTGAGCGGCGTTCAGAATGCGGTCGGCCCAGAAGTCGGCTAGTTCCTTCTGATGCTGGCGCAGGCTTGCCACCTCCGACAGGCGCCGCAGGCGCTCGATCAACACCAAACGCAACATCAGCGGAAACACCCACAGTTCCGCGATGGTCAACGGGGCCTGTGTCTGATAGGCGTTTAGAAAACCGACGATAGTGTCTGCCGTGAGCCGGTGGCCGCTACGATCGATCAACTCAGCCGCGAGGTGATAGACACGCAGCCGGACCGGGGAACTCCTGTCGGTCAGCACCGGCAGAATTTTGTTGTGATTGTCGGGAAGGTTATGCCGGATGTCCGCAATGTTCGAGCGAATCAGGTATGCGTTATCCAGCAGCCACTCGGCCGCATGCGTGATGCCGTACTCCAGTCGCGCGGCTTCGGCCAGATCGGTCCGCGTCCGTTCGATGACAACCTCGCACATGCGCAAAATAGGCAGCAGCGGCCGTGATCGGGTCGACGATTCGAGTACGTGGGAAGCCGCCAACTGCGTCGCAAGATCCGGAAGGGCGGCCGCGGTGGTTGGTTCGCGCCGCTGTCCGGTGGTTTCCGTCGAGTCCGTGAAGCGGGGGCCCGGACGAATCGCAAAGATGGATGGATCGGAGATGTGCTGGAGGAGCGCGATGACCTCGGGCGCTTGCTCTTCGGTTGCTTCGACAACCACGAGGCTCTCTCCGGGCAGGACACCGCCGCGGTAGGCGCGAAGGACTTTGTTGCCAATCCCGATTCCCAACCCCAGCGTGCCAAACCACGCGATCAGAAAACCGGACACCGCCAGTGCCGCCACCGCCACGGGAGAAACGCCCCCAATCGCTGTCACGACGGCGACCGCGAGCGATGTAGCTCCACTGAGTGCCGCCCGCTCACGCGGTCCGAGGCCGCCGTGGAAATCACTCAGCTCGCCGTCCGGCGCGCGATAGATTACGGCCGAGCGCCGGAACCCTTTGTTGCGGGCCTCGCGAAGCGCCTCCCGCCCATGTTCATCGCTGCGGTAAGACCCGAGCACGAATCGGGAGACACGTGATTTGCCGGTACGATGCAAGGAAAGCACATATCCATTCTCCCGCCCTTCCGTGGCGTGCCTCTACTTCAGAAGGCGCGACACGTCCGGAAAGACCCGTTCCCGCTCCAGAGACACGATATAGTTGTCGCCTGCGTGCAACTGGCGACGATTCAGCACAGCCAGTTTTAGCAGTTATGCCCCGCCATTAGCATCAAGTGTTCCGTCCGTTAGGCAACGATGAATTGCATCCCAAGCCTTGTCGGACTCGAATAACCCAGTCTTCCTCCCAGCGTTCTTCGATCTCATCTTGAATAATTCCGCGCACGGACTCGTCAGTCTGGCGAGCCGTGATTCATTACTTTCATCGTAACGCTCGGCTCGCCTCGTTCCGAGTGGTAAACGACTTTCTACCCGGCCAATCGTGACCGAAGTGAGAGATCAGCGTAAGTGATCTCGAATGAGTCGATTGGCCGGTAGCAACGCCGATTAACCGGTCGAATCTGTGCACGCGCCCGTAAGTAACTTAAAATTCTGCACTTATTCGTGCGCGGGCATCAGGATTGGCCGGTTAAACGGCGTTACCGGAAAATGACGGAACCGCAGGAGCGTGTATGCGCCATCTCGCTGATTCGGCTCCGAGCTGAATACGCGCACTCGTAGAATGGTCAGATCCGGCCGGGTGCCAAGCCGAGGTCTAGCGCACTGCAGATTCCTCTCGTGAAAGGCCGTTACGTCCCAACCACAGCGCGCGTGGCGCTCCCCGGCCGATTACAGACGTGGATTCCGGCTCCGCAGGAAGCGCTCGATATTGGGGCCGAAAGTGCCTGATTGCCAACGACGCTATAGTTGAAACATGTCCTCTGATCGCATCCGCCTTCAATCGCTCGTGGACGCCCTCCCGGACACTGAAGTGCAGGCGGCCATTTCTTTTCTTGCGGAACTGGGTTAACAGGAAATCATCGATGCCGAGACCACGGCCAAGCTCGATCACGCCCGCACGGAATCTGGCGACGATAGTCCCCTGGAGGAAGTCCGGCCCCGGCTTGGACTGTGATCCGCCGCGTCGTTTTCCGGCCTGCCGCGGTGCGCGATCTGGCGCGCCTCGATCGTGTCGTCCAGGCACGGATCGATGCGGCCTTGGTACGATTCGCCGCGACCGGGCACGGCGATGTGAAGTTCCTCAAAGACCGTCCCGGTGAACTGCGCTTGCGAGTCGGCAAGTGGCGGGTCTTTTTCTGCCTCGAACCACCTGATTTGATCCGTGTCCTCGGCAAAGATAACCGGGGCGAAGCCTACTGATCGGCAACCACGGCGGGATGTTCTCATCGGACCGTCAGCCGGAAGATCAGTTCAGATGGACGCCTCCAAAGAGCAGCGCTCGAACTCCAGCATCTTTTCCGACCTCGGATGCAGCGCATGATCGATCGCAATCGCACCGATGGTGCCGGCGGTAAGGCTCCGCCAGACGCTCGTATGGACGAACCGATCGATTGGCTTCGATCCACCCAGCAGCCCGAAGGAGCCTGGAGGTTGGAGAACACGCATCCCGGCAAGGTCCACTTTGCGCTTGAGGACGACGATAACCGCCCTAGCCGCTGCTACGAGCACTTTGCTCCCAGTAGTTCCGCTAACCATGCAGTCGGTCCACCTGTGCTGTATACTGAACCATATGGTTCAGCATTGCCA
>JBDTPR010000333.1:0-7267 GCA_039932635.1 Candidatus Solibacter sp. | reverse complement strand
GCGGAACTGGGTGAGGAACAACTCGTCGGTCATGGTCACGCTGAGCTGGCGGCGCTGCACCGCTTCGGGACCTTCGTAGGTGGCTTCGAGCTGCGAGTCCATCCATTTATGGCCGAGGAAGCCGGGGCAGTCCTCGGTGATTCCGTAGCCGCCCATCAGGCTGACGGCTTCGCGCATCATGCGCGCGCCGTGCCCGGTATTCCATAGCTTGCAGGCGGGGCAAAGCACATTGGCGGCGCTATCCAGAATGGCGTACTGCACAAGGAGATCGTCCTTGAGGTCGGGGCGTTTGCCGTGGAGGAACTCGATGGCGTCCTTCTGCACCACGCGCATCGCCTTCATCATGGTGGTGCCGCCAGTGATACCGCGCGCCGCCATAATTTCGGCCTTCTGCTTCTCCAGGGGATCGAGCTGGTCGAAGAGGCGGGCGGCTTCGAAGCCTAGCGCGGCGCTGGCCTCGCCGGTCGCCCAGATGTCCACCAGGCGGTGCACCACGTCCTGCTTGAGCTGCAGTCCCAATTCGTAGCGGGGCGAGCCCGGGGTGGCGATGGAGCCGCCGCGGAAGCGATTGCGATGGTAGCGGATTACCGGTTCGACCGCGCTGAGGAGTTTGGCCGAGGTCATGATCGCCACGGTGACGCGGGTGCGGCGGAACACGGCCTCGATGACCTCGCCGTGGCTGTAGGCGGGGATGATCACGCCGTCCTTCACGGTATAGCCGCCAATGATGCGGCTGGCGGGGACGTTGAGCGCGAAGATCGGATCGCGCGTTGAGGAGAGCTGGTGGACCAGTTTGCGGGTGGGGGTGCCGCGGTCGAAGGTACCGGGGTCGCCCTCTTCGAGGATGACCATGCAGGTGCCCTTCAGGCGTGGATCGTCGGATTCCACGGCGGCGGTGACAAAGTTGGCGAACCCCATATTGGTAATGAAGCGGCCGCGTTTTTCGACGCGCAGCATGGGCTCCTGGCCTTCGATCCATTCCGAGACGCGCACCTTGCCGCCCAACATACCGGTCTCCACGCCGACGTACGGTATGGGCTCGGTGAGGCAGAAGGCGCCGCGCCAGGGCTTGCGGTCTTCGCCGGGCTGGGGCGGCGCGGCCAGGGCCATGTAGCGGTCGCGCTGCTGCTGGGTGCCGCGCTCGTGGATGGGCGAAAGGGCGAGGCAGCCGGCCAGACTCCCGGTGGCGGCTCCGGCATCCACCCAGGCGAGTTCGAAGGCCACCAGGGCGAGCGCGAGATTCTTGGGTCCTTCGATGAAGCCGCCCTGGGCGGGATCCATGAAGACTCCGGTGATGCCGGATTCGTCGAAGGCGGCGAGCAGTTCCTGTTTCTCGGCGGTCCACTCATGGGTGTTGCGCGCGCCAGCGGCCACCAGGCGGGCGACCGGTCCGCGGGCCACGCCGCGTACGCTCTGGACGAGCATTTGCAGGTCAAAGCGGTCGGCGAAGCGCCACTGGATCTGGCGGACATCGTCGCCGGGCAGGGCGCGTAAATAGTCGATGGTTGGTTCGATTGCGGCGAGCGTCATGGATGCCGTCCTTTGCAATGGGCTGCGCAATTTCGCGCAAGCCGCCTCAGATTGGGTCGAAACAGAGGAAGAAGAGCAATCAGGGTGCCAGCGGAGGAAGGCGTGGAGAATCAATACACTGTCGAGAAATACAACGGACTATCGGGTCTTAAATATGGGTGAGAACTGCGGGCTGCCCCAGTGTATACTGACGACTGTCGGAAGGAGTTCCCCTATGAAGTGGTTACCCGTAGCGTTTGTACTCTTTGCGTTCACCGCGCTGGCGGCGGACATCAGCGGCAACTGGAAGGCCACTGCGGAAGGGCCGCAGGGCGCCATGGAACGGACCTTTGCGCTCAAGCAGGAAGGCGCCAAGGTGACCGGAGAAACGGTGAGCACCTTCACCGGAAAATCTACGATCACGGACGGCAAGGTGGAAGGCGACACGGTCACCTTCACGATCACCGCGAAGCTCGGCGATCAGGAAGTGAAGTTGAACTACAAGGGCAAGATCGCGGGGAATGAGATCAAGTTCACCAGTCAGATGGCGGACGGCGGGAATGCACCTATAGAGTGGACGGCTAAGAAGCAGTAGAGCTCGAACGTCCCCCTAACGCTCCCTCACGGTCGCGGCTCTGATTGGGTTTCGGGGATCGGCGAGGGGGCGGACCTAGGCTACCGGGTTGCCGATCATGACCAGGCCGCGGGTTTCCATCTCGGCTGGGGTCATGCGTTTTTCCAGGCAGCATCCGCCCTTCCACCACTGCGGCCGGTTGGCCCAGATCTGGCGGATCGGCGTATCTTTAATATTGCCCACGGCAGGCATTCCGTAGCAGGTCAGCACGTCGCCGTTCGGCATCACCTGGATGTTGGTGAGGGCCGAGCAGATCGGGTGCTTCAAATGCGCGGTGTGCTGCTGCACGGAGACCCGCATGGTGTCGGGGTTGGCGAAGTACGGCATCATGGCTTCCAATTGATGGAAGCTGTTGCGAACCGGCAGTCCCTGTTTCTTAAGGTCGATCAGCCCGCGCACGGCGGCGACGGCCTGCGAGATATCCGTGGGCCAGTTTTCGCTGGTTTCGAACCAGCGGGAATCTTCCGCCGTGTTGTAGTTCTGTTCCACGGCCTGGTAGAAGACTTCCATGCCGTTCTGCGCGGCGAACTTTGCCACATTGCCGACGTCGTGAAGGTTCTGGCGCATCACCACGGTCTTCAGGCGGATGATGTACTTGAGCGATTTCTCGGTGCGCAGGCGCTTGAGCGTTTCCAGCGTGCGGGTGGTCTTTTCCCAGAAATTCTCGCGTCCGCGAATCACGGTGTGGGCGTCGCCGATTCCGTCCAGCGAGACCGTAATCCGGCTGGGATTGGCGAGCGCCGCCTTTTCGATACGGCTCTGATCGTCCCAATAGCCGTGGGTGAGGATTTCGGCGAACAGGCCGATGGAGGCGGCATGCGCCAGCACGTCGGGCGTATGGGGGCGCAGCAGGGCCTCGCCGCCGCTAAAGAATACCTGGACTGGGCCGAGCCACGAGCGCATTTCGCTCAAGGTGGCTTTGTACTGTTCGAGCGTCGGGGTCTCGTCGCGGCCCTTGTTTTTCCAGATGTCGCAGTGCACGCACTTGGCGTTGCAGAGGTTAGTCATCAGGAAGCCGATGTCGGTGGGGCGGCAATTGTCAGCCCACCGGCCTCCGGAGGCGGTCCGCAGGCGGTAGTTTGCGGCGGTGTAAACGCGACGATAAGCGTCCCCAAAGTTGAGACGTTTAGACCGCACGGGCATTATACTTCTCCAGGAAAGACATCAGACAGCCAAAGCTCTATCCAGGGTAAGCTGATTGGGGCAGAAAACTCAAGTTAACCCCAGGGAGGTACGTACTGCTTCTCCTCCCCGGATTGGGCGTTACAATGCAGTTTGACCCCAAAAACACAATTGCGCGCGGCCGTTGCCGGCTGCGGCTTGATCGGGCGGAAACGTGCGGCCTCGCTGCCGCCGGGTACGGTCGCGGTCTGCTGCGACCCGGATGGCGCCCGGGCCTCGCAGTTGGCGGCGTCGTTCGGCGCGGAGGCGTCCACCGATTGGCGCGAGGCGGTGACCCGCGATGACATCGACGTGGTGTTCGTGGCGACTGTCCATGACCAACTCGCTCGGGTGGCTGCGGCGGCTGTAAGTGCAGGAAAACACGTACTGATCGAGAAGCCGGGAGCCTGCCGGGCGAGTGAATTGGATGCCGTGGCGGAGGCCGCCCGGCGCACCGGCGCACTGGTCCGCATCGGGTTTAATCACCGCTATCATCGCGCTTTCCGCAAGGCGCGCGAGATCTTCGAGAGCGGCGCGCTGGGCGACATGATGTTCATCCGCGGCCGCTATGGACACGGTGGCCGGCTGGGCTACGACCGCGAATGGCGGGCCGATCCGGCGCGCTCCGGTGGCGGCGAACTGATCGATCAGGGCGCGCATTTGATCGACCTGGCGCGCTGGTTCCTAGGTGATTTCCCTAACGTACGCGGTAGCGCGCCTACTTACTTTTGGGATATGCCGGTGGAAGATAATGGTTTCCTGCTTCTGGAAACGGCGCACCGACAGGTGGCCTTCCTGCACGCCAGTTGGACCGAATGGAAGAACCTTTTCTCCTTCGAAATCTCGGGCCGGGTGGGTAAGTTGGAAATCAGCGGCTTAGGCGGCAGTTACGGCACCGAGCGTCTGACGTGGTACAAAATGTCGGCGGAGATGGGTCCGCCGGAGACGCTGGCGTGGGAGTATCCGATGGCCGACGATTCCTGGCAGGCGGAGAACGCAGCGTTCTTCGAAGACATTCGTCTGGGCCGCCAGCCGGATCCCGGCATCGCAGACGCGCAGGCCATGTTGCGGGTGATTGAAGCTGTCTACGGGAAGAAACCGGCATGATCATTACGCGCAGCCCGCTGCGGATTTCGCTGGGAGGAGGCGGCACCGACCTCCCCTCGTATTACCGCGAGCACGGGGGCTTTGTCCTCTCTGCGGCTATCGATAAGTACGTCTACATCACGTTGCACGAGACCTTCCAGCCCGAATTCCTGATCAAGTATTCGGCTACCGAGGTAGTGCAGACGGTGGACCAGATCAAGCACCCCATCATCCGCGAGGCCCTGCGCATGGTGACGGTGAACGCGCCGCACCTGGAGATCATCAGCCTTTCCGATATTCCGGCGGGCACGGGACTGGGGTCGTCGGGCAGTTTTACGGTGGCGCTGCTGCGCGCGCTGCACACTTTGAATAAGGAGTTCGTGCCTCGCTCGGTGCTGGCGGAACAGGCGTGCCGCATCGAAATCGATATTCTCGGCGAGCCGATCGGCAAGCAGGATCAGTACATCTCGTCGTTCGGGGGGATTACGGCCTTCGAATTCCGGCAGGATGACAGCGTGGACGTGACGCCGCTGCAGATTTCGCAGGAGACGCTCTACAATCTAGAAGACAATCTGCTGCTGTTCTTCACCGGCTTCACGCGCTCGGCCTCGGCGATTCTTTCCGAGCAGGACCAGAAGACGCGCGGCGGCGATCGCGGCATGATCGACCACCTCCACCAGATCAAACAGTTCGGCTACGAGAGCAAGACGGCCCTGGAGCAGGGCGACCTGCGGCGCTTCGCGGACATCATGCACGAGCATTGGGAACGCAAGAAGTACCGCTCGCAATCGATGACCAATCCGACGATCGACGGGCTGTACGGGATGGCGCGCGCGAATGGCGCGCTCGGCGGCAAGCTGATTGGCGCGGGCGGCGGCGGCTTCCTCATGTTCTATACCGAGGATAAGACGCGGCTCCGTCACGCCATGCTGGAGGCGGGATTGCGCGAGGTGCGCATGCGCTTCGATTTTGAGGGCACGCAATTGGTGACGCGGTCGTAGATGCTACCGCCGATCGCCATTCTGGCCGGTGGCTTGGCCACCCGGCTGCGGCCGGTGACCGAGACCATTCCGAAGGCGCTGATCGAAGTGGGGGGCGAGCCTTTCCTGGCGCACCAGTTGCGCCTGCTGCGGCAGAACGGCTTCGAGCGCGTGGTGCTGCTGGCGGGCTATCTGGGCGAGCAGATTCAGGACTTCGCCGGCGACGGGCGCGATTTCGGACTGCACGTGGAATATGTGTTCGACGGCCCACGCCTGCTGGGCACGGCTGGAGCGCTGCGGCGTGCGCTGCCGGTCTTGGGCGACGAGTTCGCCGTCATTTATGGCGATAGCTACCTGCGCTGCGATTATGCGGCGGCGATCGCGGCGTTTCGCGCCTCGGGCAGGCAGGGGCTGATGACCGTATACCGGAACGAAGGGCTCTGGGACACCAGCAATGTGGAGTTTGCCAGCGGCCGAATTCTGGCCTACGATAAGGCGAACCGTACGCCCGCCATGCAGCATATCGATTACGGTCTCGGAGCGTTCCGCGGCGCGGCGTTTGACGACGTGCCGGAAGGCGTGCCGTACGACCTGGCGATGGTGTACCGGCATTTGCTGGCGCGCGGGGAACTGGCGGCGTGGGAATCGCCCGAGCGGTTTTACGAAATCGGCTCGGTGGAAGGTATCGCCGATCTCGAAAGGTTTCTCAGGGGATGACATTCAGCGAACAGTTTCTGGCCGAGGCCGCCGAAATTCTGAAGCAGATCGATACCGCTGTGGTGGAGCGGATGGCGGCTACGCTGGCGGAATGCCGCGCGGCAGGCGGGCGGCTCTTCATCCTGGGGGTGGGCGGCAGCGCGGCCAACGCGTCGCACGCGGTCAACGATTTCCGCAAGATCTGCGGGATGGAGGCATACGCGCCCACCGACAATGTCAGCGAACTCACGGCGCGCACCAACGATGAAGGCTGGGCGGGCGTGTTCGAAGGCTGGCTAAAGGTGAGCCGCCTGCGCGCGAAAGATGCGCTGCTGATCTTCTCCGTCGGCGGCGGCAATCTGGAGCTGGGCGTGAGTCCGAATCTGGTGGCGGCGGTGAAGTACGCTAAGACAGTGGGTGCGAAAGTGACTGGAATCGTGGGGCGCGATGGCGGGTATACGGCGCGGCAGGCTGACGCCTGCGTGATCGTACCGACGGTGAACGCGAAGCACGTGACGCCGCACGCCGAGGCGTTTCAGGCGGTAATCTGGCATCTCCTGGTGACTCATCCGGCGTTGAAAGTTGCGGAGACGAAATGGGAATCGGTAAAGTGAAGACCGTTTTTCTAGATCGCGACGGCGTGCTCAATCGCATGTACGTGGTGGATGGTGTGCCACACCCGCCCGATAGCGCCGCGCAGCTCGAAATTTATCCGGATGTGAGCGATGCCCTGGCGCGCTTGAAGGAGGCGGGGTATCTGTTGATCGTGGTAACCAATCAGCCCGATGTGGCGCGCGGGACTACCACGCTCGCCTCGGTCAACGAGATCAATGGCGCGCTGGCTGCGAAATTTCCGATTGAGGAAATCCTGGTGTGCCCGCACGATGATGCCGCGAACTGTCCCTGCCGCAAGCCTAAGCCCGGGATGATTCTGGATGCCGCGGCGCGGTACGGATCGGATATGGCGAAGAGCTTCATGGTCGGCGACCGGTGGCGCGATGTCGACAGCGGGGCAAATGCGGGGGTCCGCACGGTGTGGATCGATCGCGGCGTAAAGGAGCGCGATCCCGATCATGCACCCGACTTTACTACCCACTCGCTGGCCGGCGCGGTGGAGTGGATACTAACCATCGGGTAGGTTTTTCTTCTCTGCGTTTTTCTCTGCGTCTTTGCGTCTCTGCGGTGAAATTGACACTTTCCC
>JBDTPR010000332.1:0-7290 GCA_039932635.1 Candidatus Solibacter sp. | reverse complement strand
AGCCTTTACTTCCCGATGCAGAACGTCGCGAAGATGCGATTCAGAATATCGTCGGCGGTGGTTGCTCCGGTGATGGCGTCGATGGGGCGCAGCGCTGCATAGAGATCCAGCAGCAGCATCTCATGCGGGGTATTCATCGATACGGCCTCACGAGCCTTCTCCAAATATTCCACCGACTCGCGCAGCAACTGCTCGTGCCGCAGACTGGTGATGAAGCCGCTCTCCTGCTCGAACACGCCCTTGGGCGCCACCGCTTCCAGAATCGCCGCGCGCAGAGCCTCGATCCCCGCACCCGTCAGCGCGGACACCGGGACCATCGACGGCCACATCCCCGCCCCGCGCGGCAGGTCCGCCTTGTTCCCGGCCACCAGCACGCGAGCCCCGGCGCGCGCGATCAGCACCTCATCTTCCGCCGCGAGCGGCGCCGACGAATCGAGCACCACAAGCGTCAGATCGGCATCCGCCATGGCCTGATAACTGCGCTCAATGCCGAGCGACTCCACGCGTTCCGTAGTCTGGCGGATTCCCGCGGTGTCGTACAACTTCACCGGAATGCCGCCGATTGCCGCGGTCTCGCTCACCAGGTCGCGCGTGGTCCCCGGGATCTCCGTCACAATCGCGCGATCCTGCTCCAGCAGGCGGTTGAACAGGCTGCTCTTGCCGACATTGGGTCGCCCCACGATAGCCAGCGTCAACCCCTGCCGCACCAGCCCGCCGTATTGAAAGCTGGCCGCGAGCTGACGCGTGCCCTCGATCACGGGCTCCAATCGACGCAGGATTTCGGCGGCCGGCGCGACGCTTACATCGTCCTCGGCGAAATCGATGCCCGCTTCCAGCAGCGAGATCAACTCGACCAGCGGTTCCTTCAAGGGCGTCATCCGCCGCGACACCGATCCACCCACCTGTTGTGCCGCCACCCGCGCCTGGTACAGCGTGGTGGCGTCGATCAGGTCGCGCACGGCTTCGGCCTGCGGCAGATCGATGCGTCCATTGAGGAACGCACGCAGGGTGAACTCGCCGGGTTCCGCCAGCCGCGCTCCCGCATCCAATGCGCGCTGCACCGCGTGGCGCAGCACGATGGGCGAACCGTGGCACGCAAGCTCCACCAGATCCTCGGCAGTGTAGGATTTCGGCCGTTCGAAATACGTCACCACCACCTGATCGACCGCGTGGCCCTGCGCATCCAGCAGGTGCGCCATATGAGCGCGCCAGGGGCGCCACACGAAAGGAGTCAGAAATTGCGTCGCGATCTCACGCGCGGCGGCGCCAGAAATGCGAACGATTCCGAGGCCTGCACGGCCCGGAGGAGTGGAAATAGCGACGATGGTATCGGCGAGTTGCACCGCTTCTTGCTACTGCTGCTCGCTACTGCGAGGTGCTACCGGCGCGGACCGCGCGGAGGACCGCCGCGATCGCGCCCGCCACCGCCGCTACGGCCTCCGCCGGGGCCACCGCGACCGCCACCGGGACCACCACGGCGATCACCGCGTCCACCGCGATCTGTGCTTTCCATCGGGGGACGCGGACCATCGTACATCGAGCGGCGCGGGGCCACCGGCACGCTGGGAGGTTCCGGCAGACTGGCCATGCCCGCGGGATAAACCACGACATGACGCCCGGGGCCGGCGCCGCAGCTTTCGCTGCGTACCGCGGTTTCGTTGCGCAACGCCAGGTGGATCACGCGGCGCTCCCGGCTGTTCATGGGATTGAAACGGAAGTGCTCGCCCACCTTCTTGACGCGTTCCGCCGCCGTGACCGCGCTAAGCCGCAATTCCTCGATGCGCAGCATCCGGTAGTCGTTGGCGTCGAAGGAAATGCGCGAGTGATCTTCGCTCGGCATACGCAACATTTCCATGGTGACGTGTTCCAACGCCAGCAGGAGTTCGGCGCGGTTGGTGAGCAGCAGGTCCACATCGGGACCGCCGAACTTTACGGTGACGTCCGGCGTCTCGAAATCGTCGTTCGACGGCGCGGCATCCTGAATCTCGTAGGTCAGCTTGATCCCACCGTTTTGCAGGGTGGTGTCCAGGAACCCGTCGATGCGGAGGCCAATCGAGGCCACGGAGTACTTTCGCTCAGTCAAAGGTTATTTCCTGCCGTTCTTTTTTAAGGGTGCGAGCACTTCCACCGCCAGGTTCGCCGTGGAGGTCTTATTGAAGAACAATTGCTGTCCCATACTTACAAGATTGCTGGTCAAGTAGTATAACACCAGGCCGCTGGGGAAATTGTAGAACATGAAACCGAAGATCAACGGCATGAACATCATCATCTTCTGCTGTGCCGGATCTCCGCCCGCTTGCGGCGTCATCTTCTGCATCAGGAACTGGCTGGCAATCATCACCAGCGGCAGAATTTTGATTTCCCAATGCTCCGGCTGCGAAAGATCGGTCACCCACAGCCAGGGCGCGCCGCGCATTTCCACACTCACCGTGAACACCTTGTAGAACGCGAAGAAGAACGGCATTTGCAGCAGCAGCGGCAGACATCCGCCCATCGGATTGACGCCATGCTTCTTGTACAGCGCCATCACTTCTTCGTTCTGCTCGCCCTTCTTGGGGTCGCGTATGCCAACGTTCTTGAAGCGCGCGTTGATCTGGTCGATCTGCGGCTTCAGCGCCTGCATCTTCCGCATCGACTTCATGTTGCTGAGTTTCAGCGGGAAGAGAATGAAGTTGATCGCGATGGTCACCACCACGATGGCCCAGCCGAAGTTGTGCACCATCGTGTCGTTGACGTAATTCACGATGAGGAAGAGGGGCTTCGCCAACACCGCCAGCCAGCCGAAATCCACCACCTGTTCGAGCTTGGGATTGATGCGCTTGAGCAGGTCGATATCTTTGGGACCCACGAACAACTCGAACTTGTTCGCAGTGCTCGATCCGACAGCGACACCGCTGAGCATCACGGGGGCGGCCTGCTCGTGGACGGTCTTGACCGTGTCGTCGAAGGTGACTTCCTGCATGCCGCTCTTGTCTTCAGAGAGGAAGACCGCGGCGAAATAGGTGTCCGCGATGCCTGCGAACGTATGATTTCCCGACGTGCTCACCGGACCCTTGGCCGCCGACTTGGGACCCTGTTCGATCAGCTTGTTCTGGGCGACGTCGAAGTACAAGGTGCGCTGATTGGCCGCCGCGTTGGCAATCGTCAGATCGCCGAAGCCTCCGCGCCACTGAATCAGGTGCTGTATCGGCTTGCCATCCAGCGTCGCTTCGGTGGTCACGGTGGAAATGTAACTGTCCTTTTTGAAGCGGAAAGCCTTCTTCACGCTGAGGTGGCCATCGGAAAACGAATAGCTCACACCCAGCCCGTCGGAGTCGGGAACCTGCTCGAACCAGGCCCAATTCACGTTGGTGGCCGGCTTTTCCTTGGGGAAGTAGAGCGAAAACGGGTATTCCAGGCCGCTGGCCCCGTTCACCACGTCCAGCGTCTTGTTGTCGTTGCCCGTGGTCTTCTTCAACTGCCAGCTGCGCACCGTGCCGCCCTGATTGTTGAACGCGACCTTATAGAGATCGGTCTCGATCACGAATGCCGGCGCGGGCTTCTGCGGCGTCGCGCCCGGAACCGGAGCCGCGGTCGCGACGGGATTTTCCGCGGGGGTAACCGCTTCCGCCGCGGGCTTGCCATCAGCGCCCGTGGGAGGCTGCGCGGTGGTTTGCGAGGCCGTTTGCCCGGTGGCGTCTTTCTTCGCCGCGGGAGGATTCTGCGTCTTGAAGAGGTAGGGCGTCAGGAACATCACCGCGCCCATCAGGAGGAAGGCGATCAGAAGCCGCACTTCCATCGACATTTCCTTCGGCGGTTTCGCCGGAGAGTTACCGCCATTTACCGAATCGGCCATTGCGTGAAGATTCCGTTATAGAGACGTTTTACCGGACAGGATCGTAGCCGCCGGAATGGAACGGATGGCAGCGCGCCAGGCGGCGTAGCCCCATCCAGATGCCTTTTCCCGCGCCATGGCGTTCCACGGCTTCGCGCATGTAGTCCGAACATGTCGGATAAAAGCGGCAGGCGGAGGGGAGAAAAGGGGAAATTGCAAGTTTGTATCCCTGAAGTGCGCGAGTCACGAGCCACTGCATCGTTGAAAAAGACGAAGAATCTCTTTGTGCAGTTCCACCGTGGGTGCATCGAAGGCCTTGCGGCGGGGATTGATGACGATCGACCACTGTGGGCTCAACTGGCTGAGTTGGAGGCGTACCGCCTCGCGAACCCGTCGCTTAATGCGATTTCGCACCACGGCTTTGCCGAGTGCGCGGGGGCAGGTGAAACCAATATGAGGTCCTTCGGACTGCGTTTCCCTGACACAGAATGCGGCGAAGAAGGGCCCGGTAAACCGGGATCCCTCGTCGTAGACTCTGCGGAAATCTTTGGAACGCAACAGACGGACACGTTTCGGAAAACCAAGATTTGGCAAACCACGATTTGGCAAACCAGAGATGGAGACTACCTCTCGTCGCTTACGGTAAGCTTGTGGCGCCCGCGTGCGCGGCGCCGGGCCAGAACGGCGCGTCCGTTCTTGGTTTCCATGCGGGTGCGAAACCCGTGAGTTTTGGCGCGATGGCGATTGTTCGGTTGAAAAGTACGTTTTGGCATGTTAGTTCAATCATTTAGTATAGAGCACGCAGGGGGTTGGCGGCAAATGCCATCCGTCCGCGAGCCGCGGGTGCGATGATGGTCGGCAAAGGAGCAGGGGAGCGCATGGATCTGGAACTGGAAGGGAAAATCTGCGTCGTCACAGGCGCGAGCAAGGGAATTGGCCTCGCTGTCACGCGGGCACTCGTCGCCGAGGGTGCAATCGTGGTCGCGGGGGCTCGCACCATCGATAGCCTCCAGGGCATCGAACGCGTCACGCCTGTAGCTGTCGATCTTGGATCACCAGAGGGGCCCGGCCAACTAGTCAAGCGCGCGGTCGACGATCACGGCCGCATTGACGTGCTGGTGAACAACGTCGGCGGCGTCCGGCTCCGCCTGAAAGGATTCCTCGGCACGAGCGATGAAGAGTTCGAATGGGCGATGCGCCTCAATTTCTTTGCCGCGTTACGGGCGACGCGTGCGGCCGTGACATTTATGACGGAGCACGGTGGCGGCGCGATCGTGAACGTCGCTTCGGTGAACGCGTTCTTCCAGCCCGATACCGGCACGGTTGACTACGGCGCCGCCAAGGCCGCACTGGTCAATCTCACGAAAGCGCTATCGCAGGAGTTTGGACCGCGCGGTATCCGCATTAACGACGTGTCGCCGGGCCCGGTAAGCACGGACCTCTGGCTCGGCGAGGGCGGCGTCGCGCAGACGGTAGCGAAGGCTACAGGCGTCGACCCGGAGACGGCCAGGAAGAACGTTCTCGCCAGCATCGGCGGCATCCCTACGGGCCGAATGACAACGCCGGAAGAGGTCGCCACCCTGGTGGTGATGCTGGCCTCGAACCGCACGGCAAACGTCACGGGCTCGAACTACGTCATCGACGGCGGCCTGATCAAGACACTTTAAGCGACGCGCGGAATGGCGTCCCGAGATACGTCATTTCGGCTTGGCGCCGAGCCGGATCGGATCGGTCTCAAGGAGTTTGAGCGCCTTGATCATGTGCTCGGTACCCGTCTTGTTTTTGAGAAAATGAGGCGTTTTGAGATGCGACTCGTATGCGCCCCGGTTGGCGTATGTCTCGAAAATCCTGATCTGATTGGGATTCTCCCTTAACGACACCGCATACAAAGCGAGAACTCCCGGTTCGAGGCGAATCGAAGCCTCTATCTCTTCGCTGAGCGCGGCTTTGTAGGCTTCCAATTGCGCAGGATCGATCTCGAGTTCCGCAATACGCACCAGAGGCGCAGCCGGGTTTTGGGCGGAACTGACGCCGCACGCACACAGTACGCACGCGGCGAGCGCCCAAAGACTCAGTCTTAACCATGGATTGGCTTTCAGAACAGCCTCCTGTCAGAATATTGTCGCGCGGTTCGGCACCCCGCGCTTTCTATTTCAGCGCGTCCAACGTTTCCCGCGACATCGAGACCAGCGAGGCGCGGAATGGCGTCCCGACATAGGTCGCCTTGTCGGTCACAAGGCGCAGGCGCTGTATCCGGCGTTCGGCCACGTTGAAATCCAGGTAACCGCTCAATTCCGAAATCGCGAGATCTTCGTTTTTTCCCGCCGGGTAGAACGAGTGCATCAGCTTGACCTGGCCCTCGATACGCGCGCGCGCGAGTCCGTTTTCCAACGTCACGAGCGTCATCTTAAGATCTGCCAGGTCCACCCGGCTGCGATTGACCCCGGTTTTTTCCTCGTTTTGCGGGTAGATCCATTCCACCAGTTTGACGGCGACCGGCTTTGGAACGGTCCACGCCGCGCCCCGCGCCGCACCCGCGACGGGCAGCAAATGCTGCCACTCCGCCTTGCTCAGCACGATCCAGTTTTCCGACGGGAACTCGTGCCACGATCCCCCCGCCATACTCCGCGAGACCAGGTGCAGCACCAGGGAATCGGCAGGGGCGGCCGGAGCCACGGATACCGGGTGCGGCGCAATTGCCGGTGGACCGGGAGTCACGCGCAGATCTCCCACCACCTTGGTCAAAAACGCAATCATTTTTTCGGTATTGCCCGCGCTGTTGATGTCCATGCCGCCCACACCATCGCCGTTAGGCGCGACCACATACACATGCACATCGCCGATTCCCATTTTGTGCGCGTAGAAATAAAGGTAGATACGCTGGCGCTCCGCCTTCTCCGCCGGAGGCGCGGCGCCATTGGATTCAGCCCACTCGTTAGGACTGGTTACCGGGACAAAATACTTATTCAGCAACTCGATCACTTTGGGATTCGAGAGCGGACCCGCTCTCAGGGCAAAGGCCCCGCCTCAGCACCGGCCGGTATCGATATTGCCGTTGTACGTGAAGAGAAATAGCGGGCGGTTGGTCTTTTGCGAGATCGCGCGCGCCTCCACAATGCTCGCCGCCCAGCCGATCTCGTCGAAGCGCTTCTCCTCGCGCGACGGTTGAATCTCGCGCACCTTCTTTTGGACGGCCTCCACCAGTTTGTCGTCCTTCAGCCATATTTCGGCCGCGGTCGCGCCGGCGATTGCCAGAACGAAGCCAATTGTCAGGTGAAGCCTGCGCATCTTTCCCCTCCGTGACGCCGATTCCCATTTTACCCGTCGATCCCGCCCCTGCGATGTACGTTTGTTAGCATTTGGGGCCGGCTTGCCCGATGGCAACGCGCTACAGCCAATGCCCCTGTGATGTTAAAGTAGCGCCATGTTGCGTGTCTTCTGCGTCCTGTTGGCGCTCACACTACCCGTGGCCGGTC
>JBDTPR010000331.1:0-7293 GCA_039932635.1 Candidatus Solibacter sp. | reverse complement strand
TGCACCATGTTGTCCAGCTTGGTGCCCTCGCCGATCGAAGTTACGCCCAGCGCCGCGCGGTCCACGCAGGAGTTAGCGCCGATCTCTACGAAATCGCCGATCTCCACGCGGCCCACCTGCGGGAACTTGTGCCAGCGGTCATGTTCCATCACGTAGCCGAAGCCATCGGCGCCAATCACCGCACCCGAATGAATGATCGAGCCGCGCCCGATATCCACGTTGTCGTAGACCGTAACATTGGGATGGAGCACGCAGCCCTCGCCCAGCGAAACCCGCTTACCCACCACGCACCCGGCGTGAACCGCGGCGGCCACGCCCAGGCGCGAGGCATCGCCCACCACGGCGTTCGGCCCGACGTAAACCATCGCTCCCATCTCCACATCGCGACCCACCACCGCCGTCGGATGCACGCCGGGTTTCAATTCCACCGTTGGATAGAAGCGGTTCACGGCGCGCGCGAAAGCCGTGCGCGGCTCCACCGCCCGGATCACCGTGCGGTACGAAGGTGAAGGCCACTCCATCGGCACAATCAGGCAGCCCGCGTTGGAACTCTCCGCCGCCGCCGCGGCTTTACGCGTGCCCACAAACGCCACATCGCCTGCGCCCGCAGTCTCCAGCGACGCTACCGCGGTCAGTTCCCTTTCGCCGTCGCCTTCGAAGGTGGCGCCCAGCCACTCCGCCAGTTCTCGCACTCGCATGAGTAAGATGATAGCTCGCGGTGCCAAACCGCTCCAGTTTCGCTCCGCGCCCACGTCCCGCCTTTCTTGACAGGTCTGGTAGATTGAGGGTGCGGGGGCGCCCTCGCGCCTCTTCTCATGCTGGCCGAGTTGTTCCTGCAATCCGCACTCACCTTTCTCGCGCGCGAAGTCCCTCGCTGGGAGCGTGAGAATCACTGCTACTCGTGCCACAACAACGGCGATGCCGCGCGCGCCCTCTATCTGGGCCGTCAGAAGGGGTACACCGTTCCAAACGAAGCCATTTCGGGCACCACGGAATGGCTGCTCAACCCATCGCGCTGGGACGAAATTCACGGCGCTCCAGCAGCCAGCGACAAGAACCTGGCGCGCATCCAATTCACCGCCGCGCTGACCGAAGCGGTCCGCACCGGCGCTGTACAAACGAAGCCAATTTTGGCCTCGGCGGCTGCCGCCCTAATCAAGCTGCAGAGTGCGGACGGCAGCTGGAAAGTGGACACCGGCGGACTCCCCGGCGCTCCGGCCACCTACGGAACGGCGCTCGCCACCTACCTCTCGCGGCGGTCGCTCGAAATGCAAAAACGAAGCCAATTTGAACCCGCCATAAAACGCGCAACCCTTTGGCTATCAACCACTAAGCCAGAATCCATCGTGGACGCGGCAGCCCTGCTTTTGGCCCAACCGGAGCGCGCCGATTGCCGCCAGTTCCTGCTCCAATCCCAAACCAGCGACGGAGGCTGGGGCGCCCAACCCAGGATGCCGGCCGAGGCCTTCGACACCGCCATGGTCCTGCTGGCGCTCAAAGGCGAAGGTCCCGCCGCCGCGCGCGGCCGCGCCCTGCTCATCAAGATGCAGGAGGAGGACGGAGGTTGGCCCGAGACCACCCGCCCCTCCGGCTCGCAAAGCTACGCCGAACGCATCTCCACCACAGGTTGGGTGGTGTACGCCCTGCTCGAAACCGCCAGCGGAAAACCGCCGCCCTAACTAGCGGATGCGCAGCGGCAAGGTCACGGTCTCGGCGATTACCTTGCGGGTGATGGGGTCGAACGTGTCCACGTCGAACGGGCGATTGATGTGGTTGCCAGCCGAGTCTTCCAGCGTGGTGTGGATCACGATCGGGAAGTTGCCCGCCTTCCACTTGGCGTCGGGCGTGAAGCGCCACTCCGTTTCCTCGCGCGACACCGCGACTTTGCCGCTCACGCCCGTGACTTCGATTTCGTGCTGCAGCAGCGCGTAATCCAGCGGCTCCGGGAAGCGGATCACCAGCGGGTCCGACGTACCTGCGCGCGGGGCGGTCACGCGCCAGTTCTTAGGATTCGGCGGCACCCGATCGTCCGGCGCGGCGCGGAAGGTCTTCCGAAATTCGGCGGCCAGCGGGACCCCGCGGCCATCCAACCAGTCGCGATCCACCACGAGGGTGTACGTATGGCCGGCTTCCATGGCGGGACCGGCTTCGGCCAGCGACGCCAGGCCGCGCTTGATGCGCCCGGGATCGAAGAGCACCGTGAAGCGGCGCTGCTCGCGGTCCCAGAGTTCCTGGTCGAGTTCCAGGAACGGGTACTCCACCGGCTTGCCGTCGCGCAGCAGATGGATATGTTTCCAGGACTCGCCCTTGGTCATGGGCGCGTCGAAGTAGATGTAGAGCTTGAGCGCGTTGGCCGGCAACTGGGCGCTGCTCGGGTAGACTTGCGCCACGCGCGTGGAAGGGGTAAGAGGCGCGGCGGCTGGTACGTCGAAGGTGGTTTCGACGCGCTCGCCCGAGGGGGGCTGGAAGACGGCGCGCAAGTGCGTACCGGGAGACAGAGGAAAGCGGGGCCGGAAAATCAGAGTGCCGCCATCCACGCCGTAGGAGCCGAGCAGCGCAGGATTGTCGGTCCCCGCAGCGCCGGCGTAGACGGAGAGAACACTGGACCAGCCGGTGGGAGGCTCGTTGGAAGCCTCCCAACCCGTGACCCGGAATTCGCCGCCACTCCATTGAATGGCGGCGGCCAACAGGAGGAAAGCCAGCACTACGGCAGCGGTACCGTGCGCAGGTCGAGCGAAGCGCCTTCGCCCATGAGCACAAGAGCGCTGCTGTTGTCGTACTTATCCAGGTGCTGCACGCCCTTAAGGCTGGCGATTGTTTCGTACGGCACGCCCGCGGTATCTTTCACCGATGCGGTGATGGGCTGATAGCCTTCCAAATGATCGCCGGTCAGCTTCATGACGCCGCGGCTGGAGTTCGCCATCAGGATGAAATGCTTGCCGTCCTTCTGGTAAACGATCATGTCGATGGGCTTATTGCGGTTGCCCAGTTCGGCGATCGTGGTGCCCTTCACCTTGCTGCCGGCCTTCAGGTCTGAGACCGGAATGCGGACCAGCGGGGTACAGGTGTAGGCGGCAAGGATGGCCTTTTCGCCATTGATCTCGTAGGGCACGAAGGTGCGTACCGGCGCATTGGTTTCGAAGCGGCCGTGCGAACCGTGCCAGATCTCGATGCCGGCGCCCTTGCTGGCGGCTTCGAACGGGAACGGAATGCTGCGCAGGCTGGAGGAGAACTCTTCGTTGGAGAGACCGGCGATGAGCACCTTGCCGTCAACGTACTTCAACTGGGTGATCGTTTCCATGCGCTGGCGGTCCTGCGTCGGGGAGTCCAGCAGGGCGACGGACATGTTCTTGACGTTGGCCAGCGAAACCTCGCTGAGTTTGCCGCCGGGTGCGGCGCGCAGCAGCACAGGCACCGCATCGGCGCCGCGTCCGCGCGAGACGGCGATGTACACGTTCTTCGAGGTCGGGTTGACCACCACGTCCTGAATCAGGATCTGATCGGCGGCAGTGCCGAGCATGGCGGCGATCTTCTCATTGACGCCCTTGATTTCCAGAGCGGCGCCGGATTTCGCGGGCGTGCGGTCGTCCACGTCGAGGGCCACGATCTTGCCGCCGACCGAGTCGCCGACGAAGAGAATGCCGTCGGGGCCCATGGCGAGCGCGCCGGCGGATTTGAGTTCGACTTTTCCCGCAGGCATGTTGATACCAGCAGCGAAGGTGAGAGCGGCGGCGGCGCAGGTTACCGCAGCCACACGGATGAACGAATGGGTGAAGCTCAATTTACCCTCCAATGAGTGAAATTGGAATCATGCTATCACATGCGGCGCGAGGCTGTCGGGATGGATGTTAACGCGTGTCCTACTGGTATAGGCGGCGGTACATTTCGGCGTTGCGCAGGACCGCCTGGACATAGTCCCGGGTCTCGGTGAAGGGGATGGACTCGACGAATTCGGCGGGCTCGCGGTAAGTCTTCCAGGCCATCCATTCCACCACCCGGTTCGGGCCGGCATTGTAAGCGGCCAATGTCTGCTCCACCTGGCCGTTCTGGTGGTCGAGCATGGAGCGCAGAATGGAACTGCCGATCTTCAGGTTGGCGGCGGGTTGGTATAGGACGTTCGTGGTCATTCGCGAGACGCCCGCGGCGCGCGCGAACTGGCGTCCGGTCGCGGGACGAATCTGCGTGAGGCCGTAGGCTTTGGCATGCGACACGGCCTGCGGATTGAACTCCGACTCCTGGCGGATCAGGCCGGCGAGCAGGAAGGGATCCAGGTCGCGTTCGCGCGCATTGCGTACCAGGTCGCTGCGGTAAGGCAGCGGGAAGAGCAGTTCCCAGAATTTGCGCGGCGCGGAGGGCACCGGGAGATTGAGGTACTCGGGGCTGTTGCTCTTCATGATGCGCATCGCCTGATGCGGGGCTTCGGCCGATTCGGCGAGTTCCATGGCGAGCAGCGCAGGCTGTTCACCGGCGCGCATGCCGAAGCGAAGTTCGCTATCCGCCAGTTCGCCCAGGCCCGCCGCACGCAGCAGACGTGAGCGTTCGATGCGGGTGTTGGTGGGAGCGAAGCTCTCAGTGGCGACTTTGGCGGGCGTGTTGAATTTGAGTGTCGCGATGAAGGCGGCGGCTTCCCCGCCCCCTGTAGTGGCGGCGGTGTCTTTCAGGCGCGCTCGAGCCTGCATCGCGTAGTAGTGATTCTCGAAGACGTTGTCGAGGCGTTGATAGCAGGCGCGTGCGCCCGCCGCGTCGCCCGCGCGCTCCAGTGAGCGCCCCAGGAAATAGAGCGCCGCTCCGGTAGTGGAGTTGGCCGGGTACTGCGTGAGGTGTTCGCGCAGCAGGCGGCCGGCATCGGGCTGGTCGCGCAAGTACGCCTGGAATGTGACCTTCCAATGACTCACGGGCGCGGAAATCGCGGTGGGGAAATCCTGATAGACGGCGCGATAGAGCGGCACGTAATCGTCGGGCTGATTGAGAAGCAGATACCGATTGGCGGCGGAGGTGAGCGCCTTCAAGCGCCACTGCGACTGCCGGTGGCGCGATGCCAACTGCGCGATCAACGACATCATCTCTTCGTCGTCATGCTTATTGCGAGCGCACTCCATGAGGTAGTAGAGGCGTTCCGCCGCGGCTTCCGGATCGGTGACTTCGAGCGCACGCAGGTAGGGCGCCGCGACCGAGGACTTGCCGGCCAGATAGTCGGCGGCGCCCACGCGGACCAGTGCGAATTCGTGCTCAGCCCCGGTGACCTGGGTGGCGAGCGACTGATATTCCTTGCGGGCCAGTACGTATTCCTTGGCATCGAGCAGGCGGTCGGCGCGATGCAGGCGCTGGGCGTCAGTGGGCTCGGGATACTTGTCGCCGAGCGCTTCTTTCAGCGTGATCAGCGCGCCGGCGGAACGCGTGGCCGCAGCGCCGGTCAGGTAGTGGTAGTAGACGCGCTGGTAGAATTCGGCGGCGTGCGTGAAGTCGTTGGCAGCCTGGTAGCAATCGGCGAGCGTGAAGTCGGCTTCGGGCTGCGGGAGGTCGTTGTAATGATCGCGGATCAGGCGCACGGCGTCGGTGGGCGACGAGGCTTTGCGCGCGCGGGCTTCGAGGATCCAGCTCTTTCCGGCGAGCGGCGAATTACGCCGGGCGGCGGCCAGATCGCCGGCCGTGATCTCGAAATCCTCGGCCTCCACCCGGGCGGCGGCCAGGTAGTAAGACGTGTAATCGGCGATGGCCGGAATTTTGGTCTTGGTAATCGCCGTGGAAGCTCCGGTTCCACCACCCATACGGGTAAACTCCGCGAAACGGATCATCTGCGCGACTCCACCGATCCGCAAAATCATGGAATAACCACCGTAGTCGGGGCCCGCCTGACCCTTGATGGGCCGGGCGGTTGCTTTATGTCTCTGTGACACGCCTTCCGTCGGCACATTGCCGGCGTCGTTAAAGAGAAAAGGAATGGTCTCACAAGTTTCCCACGACAGGATGTCTTGCGCGCGGAATTGACCGATTTTGTAGGGCCTGTTATCGGCGTTAAAGTCGATAATGGATCCGTTCCATGTATAGCTGGTAAGCTTGCAGTTACGCTCCTTCCACAAGTCCTTTTTAGCTCCGCCAATTTCAGAGAGGTCTTTGGGACAGAAAAGCACCTTGGGAGTACTCAGGATCTGTCCCAGTTGGCTGCCCATGAAAAACGGTACCTGCTTCTCATAGCCGGACGTTGGATTGCCCGGAGGTTTATCGTTGCCGGCGGCATCGGGAATCGCCGTCGCGGCAGAAGTGCGTTTCGTAATGTCATTTGCCTTCGTCGCATACGCCCAGCAATCGGGGCCCGCCGGGATCGTGCCCCAACCCGGGTGAGGAAGGACATCCTGGTTGTCTAGCGAATAGATGTTAATCGCGATGCCCATCTGATGTCCGCCGCTGATATCCACCGCAGTGACCGCCTTGTCCTTGGCCTTGGATAGCGCCGGCAGGAGCATGCCTGCCAATATCGCAATAATCGCGATAACAACGAGCAACTCGATCAAAGTAAAACCGGCCGGATTTCGACGCTTTTGCGTTGAATTTTGAAAATTAATCATAAAATGGTGCGGCTTGACGTGGACATTCTGAGGCGATCTTTGTGTGCAGGAAAGTTACCATTAACTAGGGCAACTGTTTGGCCTTAGGTCAACAGTAGAACGGCGGAAAAATGAATCGGATGAGGCAAAAACGGAACACAACCAAAAGCTCCAATTAACCCTAATCCCTTGATGGACTTCCATCCCTGGAGGAAACGTAGCCGCGGGAAATTGCCTCCCGTCACGGGACGTCATTACCAATCCAGTGCTGCAATTGTTCCGGGGACGCGCTGGTAAGCGCCACGTATATCCTCCGACCATCGTTCCACATGGCCGTGTTCCACGGCGGCAATCGGCCCGTCCGGGTTTCACCAACCGCCAAGCCCCCCACCGATGGCGCAGGCAACGCCCTGCGGTCAACGCTGACCAGGTGAATGGCTTCTCCATCCGGGCCCGCGACAAAATCCACCATTGCCGCCGCGTGACCGTGCCATTGAAAGGCTTTGCAACCCTGCGTCGGCAACGCTCCGAGGTTGGCCGGAGCGCTTAGCTGCGCGGCATCGGGCTGTCCGGCGGCCCACTCCTGGATTCGGGCAAAGCTGGCGTCTGAGAAATCGAGGTCATGCTGCCATTCGCGGGATAGGAAATGGGCGGCGTCCTGGCGAAAAGCCGCAATCTCCCCCGATACCACTGGGAGGTCGAAAACTGAGTTTTGACCCTCTAGCAACCGTTGGTTATCCCCATCGCC
>JBDTPR010000330.1:0-7343 GCA_039932635.1 Candidatus Solibacter sp. | reverse complement strand
GAGGCCTACGGTTCCGAATCGGCGAAGGCCGGGGAGACGGCTTCCTCGTAGTCGCAGGTGCCGGGACTAGGGCTGATTTCCACTACCTCGGTCCACGGGAAAAAGTGCTGATCGCCGCAACCTTCGCCCACAATCCCCAACGGGGACACTTCGCGCAGGGTCAATACCGGAACCGTGCCGCAGTCCACAGGGTCTTTACAGACGACTCGGATGGGTTTGCCGATCAGGTTGCTGAGGAAGCTGCTGTCCTTCATGATCTCTCCTGCCCTGGATTCTAACAGGTATTTCGGAGTATTTATACCGATTTACCGAATCCGTTAAAATTAATTGATGGCAGCGCGGCGGCAGCGGCAAATACTCGATATCGGAACGCCCGCGCCCGGATTCCGCCTGGCGGCACTGGAGGGCGGGGAAGCCACACTGGCCGGGCTTACGGCGGAGGCGCGGGTACTGCTGGTCTTCTTCAAAATCAGCTGCCCGGTCTGCCAGTTGTCGATGCCATTTCTGGAGCGGTTGCACGCTTCCGGAGGGCTGCGGATCTACGGGATTTCGCAAAACGATGCCGAATCCACGCGGGAATTCGCCGAGTATTTCAAAGTCAGCTTCCCGATCCTACTGGATTCGGAGGACGAGGATTTCCCGGCGAGCAACGAGTATGGCATTTCGAGCGTGCCGACGATGTTCCTGGTGGAACCGGATGGCGTGATTTCGCGAGTCCTCGAGGGCTGGAACCGCATCGATATGGAAGGACTTGGCGCGGAGGCCGGAATCGGCCTGTTCAGGGAGGGCGACAACGTTCCGGCTTGGAAGGCTGGTTGAGGGTCGCGCAACTAGGTTCCCGGGAGGAACACAGGCTAAACTGGTAGGCAGACCGATGGCTAATACAATCACAGACATCCTGGGTACGGCGGCATCGATCGCCAAGGGGTTGGGCATCACCTTCAAGGAGATGATGGGGCCGACCGTGACGGACGACTATCCCGATGCTCCGCCTAAGTTTGAAGAGCGCTTCCGCGGCGTACACGTGTTGCAGCGCGACCCTAACGGTATGGAGAAGTGCGTAGCGTGTTTCCTGTGCGCGGCCGCGTGTCCCTCCAACTGTATTTACATCGAAGCGGCGGAAAATACCGATACCACGCGCATCTCCGGCGGCGAGCGTTACGCCAAAGTCTATAACATCGATTACAACCGCTGCATTTTCTGCGGCTATTGCGTGGAGGCGTGCCCCACCGACGCGATCACGCATGGCCACGGATTCGAAGCCGCCAGCTATAACACGTCCACGCTGGTGAAACGCAAAGAGGACATGTTGGCCGCCGTGCCCGCTGGAGCCAAACCGCCTGTGATGGCACACGACGCCCCCGCCGGGGCCCACTAGGTCACGTGTTCCGCGCCGTCCGCGAACAGATCGATACCATCTTCCGGGAGGATCCGGCCGCCAAGAGCGTGCTCGAAATCTTCCTCTGTTATCCGGGCTTTCACGCGATTCTGGCGCACCGGCTGGCGCACCGGCTTTACCGGTGGGGAATCCCGCTGGTGCCGCGTGTGCTCTCGCAGATCAGCCGCTTTTTTACGGGAATTGAGATTCATCCCGGCGCTACGATCGGGCGGCGATTTTTTATCGATCACGGGTCGGGCGTGGTGATCGGTGAGACCACCGAGATCGGCGACGATGTGTTGCTCTACCAGGGCGTGACGCTGGGGGGTACCGGAAACGAGAAGGGGAAGCGGCATCCTACGATCGGTAATCGCGTGGTGGTGGGTACCGGGGCGAAGGTGCTCGGGAATATTCGGATCGGCGACAACGTGAAGGTGGGCGCCGGTTCGGTGGTGGTGCATCCGGTGCCCGATAATTCTACGGTTGTCGGCATTCCGGGGCGCGTAGTGCGCGTACGGCCGGAGGAAGGCACGCTGGAACACGGACGGCTGCCGGATCCCGAAGGTCAGGCGATCGACGATTTGGCGCGGCGGGTCGCGGAACTTGAAGAGGCTTTGCGCAAGATGATTACCGAGCACGAAGTGGAGCATCATAAGCGGTAGCGTGCGGTTCGACCGCTCCCTTACGGTCGCGGCTCTGCTCAGAATGTCAGCAAGCGGTCAGAATGCTAGCTTGAGTCCGAATTGGATCTGGCGCGACGCGGTGGCGGTGGTGGTGATCAGGCCCGCCGAAGAGCTGAAGGCCGCGCCCGTGAACACGATGGGATTCGGCGTACCGAAATTGGCGTGATTGAACGCATTGAAGAACTCCGCGCGGAATTGCAGCGACGTGCGTTCGGTGAGCGGGGTGTTCTTGGAGAGCGAGAGATCGAGATTGGCGAGTCCCGGCCCGGTTAGCGTGCCGCGTCCGACGTTGCCCCACGTGCCTACCGTTGGCAGAGTGAAAGCGCGCGGATCGAACCACTGCGTCTGCTGATGCAACACTACCGGGCCGGAGAAGGCGGGGTTCCAGGAGGGCCGGTCGGGATTGCGGGTGTCGCCATCGCCGGAGCGGTTGGCGCCAATCTGCGGGGTGATGGGGAAGCCGCTGAGCAGCGTGGTGATGCCGCTGAGATTCCAGCCTCCCACGATTTTGGCCGCGAACGGAGTGCCGTGCATCGTCCAGCGGCGTCCGGCGCCGAAGGGCAATTCGTAGCGGCCGGAGATGCTGGCCTGGCTGGTGACGTTGAGCGCGGAGAGACCCCAATCGCGGTGGACATCGTTGCGATTCATGACCATTTGCGGTTGATTGTTGGCCTGCGCGCCGGTGAGCGCGGAATTGAGGTCGAGGTTCTTGGACCAGGTGTAGTTGGCGCGTAACTGGAGTCCGGCGGCGAGGCGGCGGGTCCAATCGATTTGCAGGGCGTTGTAGCTGCTGTTGCCCTCCGTGAACCAGAAAAAGCCCGCGCCCAGGTACGGGTTGGGGCGTGTGGCGGCGACCGGAATATATTCGGCGCCTTGGGCTACGGCACCGCGCGCCGCTCCGGTGCCGCCGCTGGTGCAGCCCGCGGCGTTGGCGCAGATCTGGGCGGGTACGGTGTTGGGGTCGACGCTGAGAAGTCCGTGAATACCGAAGGATCCCGAGTAGGCGATGCGGATGGCGGAACTGCGATCGAGCTGCTGCTCGATGGCGATATTCCATTCCTGCACGGTGGGGGTCTTCGCGTCGGTCTGAATGCCCTGCGGCGCGTAGGTGGTGCAGGGGGCGGGGATTCCGGGGCCGCAGGACGGGGGCACGGGCGCGCCGGGAAGGATGGGCGTGAAGGAGAAGAGCGACGTGTTGGCGAAGGCGATGCTGCCGTTGTAAGGGGGCAGGGAATTGAGCAGGAAGCTGAGCGCGTCGATCATCGTGAAGTGCGTGCCGAAGCCCGCGCGCAGGCTGGTCTTGCCCTTGCCGAAGGGGTCCCATGCCAACGAGACGCGGGGCGCAAAGAGGCGCTTGGCGTTGTTCTGGGTGAAGGTGTTGGACGCGAGGCGGACGTTGGTCTGGAGGATGCCATCGGGGCCGGTGATGTAGTTGGCCGCGCGTCCTGAGACTTCATTCCAGCCGTTGCTGAATTCGTGACGCAAGCCCAGTTGGAGGGTGAAGTTGCGGCGCAACTGAATCGCGTCCTGGAAATACCAGGCGCCGTACCAGCTTCTCCAGCCCAGCGCGGTGGGGTTGGGGACCACCTGGAAAGAACTAACGGTGCCTTGGAGGAAGGTGGTGAGCGTGGTGAAGCTGGCCTGGCCGAGGCGGCGCGAGGCCGTGTTCTCGTTATCGCGCAGGCGCTGGAACCACACGCCGGCGCTGACCTGGTGGCGGCCCCTGGTGATCTGCAGGGTATCGGTGTAGGTGAAGAGGTTGCGGCGATTCCAAACGTTGGCGGCGTTATTAGGTCCGGCGGCCGTGATGGCGGCGAGCCCCGTGGTGGTGGTGCCACCGCCGACTACGATTCCGCCGGGTCCGCCTCCGGTGACGAAGGACAGGTTGGCGGGGAAATTGGTGAGCGGGTAGGAATCGTAATTGAAGGCGGCGCGCGAGAAGCCCGCGATGAAAGTATTGAGGACGTGCGGCGAGAAAATGTGCGTCTCCTGCAGGCTGGCGACCTGGGCTCGCAGACTTACGGAGGAGCCGAAGAGCGGGTCGGCGAGCGGGATGATGCTGTTGCCATCGTCCATGGTGTAGGCGAACGAGAGGGTGTCGCGGGTGCCGACGTTGTAATCGGCGCGCAGGGTGCCGAAGTCTTCGCGGATGGCCTGGCGGGGGTTGTTGTAGGAAAGCGAGGTGCCGCTGGGCAGGCCGCCGGAAAGCAGCGCGGGACCGTTGGGTTCGGGCCAGAAGGACATGTAGGGCAGCATGTTGCGGTTCAGGTTGGGGACCTGCACATATTGCCCGCTGGCGTTCGGCAGGAAACCCTGGCGCGCCTGCGCGTCTGGCACCACGCTGACGTTGCTCACGGCGAGTCGCTGGCGGAAGCCTTCGTAGTTGCCGAAGAGGAAGAGGCGATCCTTCTTAATGGGGCCGCCGAGAGCGCCGCCGAACTGATTGCGGCGGAAAGGCGGTGCGCCCGCCTGGTCGAAGTAGTTGCGGGCGTCGAGCGCGCTATTGCGGAGGAATTCGAAGAGGCTGCCGTGGACGGCGTTGGCGCCGGATTGGGTGACGACGAGAACCTGTGCTCCGGCGCGCTTGCCGTAGGCTGCGCCATAGGCATCGGTGAGCACATTGAATTCGCGCACGGCATCGATGCCGAGGAGGTCTCCGCTGACACCGCCGGGGGTGACGCTGAGCTGGCTGGAGCCGGTGTACTCGATGCCGTTGAGGAGGACCGTGTTGTCGAGCGGACGGCGTCCGGCGACCGAGAAGGTGTTGCCATTGCTCGTGCTGGTCTGCGGGCTCTTGAGGGTGAAGTTGACGGTGCCGGGGTTGAGCGTGATCAGGTAATCAAAGCTGCGACCGTTGAGGGGAAGTTCCTTGACCTCGCGCTCGCCGACCAGGCCGGAGACCGGCTGGGTGGTGATGTTGACGAGGGGGACTTCGGAGGAGACCACGGTCTGCTGTACGAATTCTCCCACTTCGAGCTTGAGATTGATGACGGCCTGCTGGCCGATGACGAGGTGAATGCCGGTCTGGCGGATAGTGCGGAAGCCCGTCTTTTCGACGGTGAGTTCCTGCGGGCCAATAGGGAGCGCAAGCAGGCGATAGTTGCCGCCTTCATCGCTGGTGACGGCACGCGAGGCGCCAGTCTCCACGTTGCGTACTTTGATGGCGGCAGCGGCTACACTGGCGCCCGACGCGTCCTCGACACGGCCGACGATCGACGCCGTGGGAGCTTGGGCAAGCAGTGGAGAGACGGAAAAAGATAGCAGGAGGAATGCACTTCTGACGGCGGAATGTATGGTCAACGCGACTGGCCCCCTCGAAGAAAGGGCCAACTGTGCAAGCGGACCCCATGGATTAAATGATATTCGATTTGATGGTGCTGATTGTGGTGGCGTCGGTGGTTTCTGTATACGGGTGGCTTCGGCGGAGATGAGACGTTCTGCGGATTATAATTTCACCGCAGAGGCGCAGAGAACGCAGAGATAAGCGCAGAGAAGAGTTCCGGAGAAAGGCTTTACCCCAGCGCCTTCATCAATTGCTGCGCCGCGATCAGCAGCGGATCCCAGACCGGGGAAAACGGCGGCGAGTAGGCCAGATCCAATTGCTCGAAATCTTCTACTCTCAGCTTGGCTTGCAGAGCGGTTGCAATCACATTGATGCGCCCCGCCGCTCCATCTTCGCCGATCACCGTTCCACCCACCAGGCGGCGGGTGGCGCGATCGGCTACTAATTCCACCTGCGTCTTCACGCCCTGGAAGTACCGAGGACGGGAATTCGCTTCGATCCGCGCCACCACCGGCGTGAAGCCTTCGGCGCGCGCCTGCGCTTCCGTCAGGCCCGTGCTGGCAAAGCCGACGCCGAAGATGCTGACAATCGACGTGCCGACGATCCCAGGGAAGCGTTCCCGCGCACCCGCCGCGCAGGCTCCGGCCACGCGTCCTGCCTTGTTCGCCGTGGTACCCAACGGAATCCAGGTGGGCCGGCCCGTCACGAGGTGATTCACTTCCGCGCAATCGCCTGCCGCGAAGACGCCGCGCACATTGGTTTCCATGCGCTCGTCGGTGGCGATGGCGCCGGTGCGACCCAGCGTAATTCCTGTGCCCGCCGCGAGTTCCACATTGGGTTTGAAGCCCGCCGCCGTCACCACCATCTCGCAGGGCACGCCCGCCACACGGTCCGCCTCGATTGAGGAGACATCGATTCCGGTCCGCAACTCCACTTTGTGCCGTTCCAATTGCCTGCGCACCGCGGCGGTGAAGTGCTCGTCGTCACGCAATGCATAGGCAGACCGCTCCAGAATGGTCACCTGCAGGCCATTGCGCCGCAGCGCATCCGCCGCTTCCACGCCGATGTAGCCGGCTCCGATGACCACAGCGCGTTGCGGCCGCTGCTCGCGCAGGAAGCGCCGCATGCGCTCGGCGTCGTCCAGCGTGTGCAGGGTGAACACGTGCGGTAGTTGCGCACCCGGCAATTCCTTCAGACCGCCGCGCGCGCCGGTCGCGATCACCAGTTTCTCGTACCCGAGTTTCGCGCCCGATTCCAGCACCACCTCGCGCCGCGGGTGCGCGATCGAGACCACGCGAGTGTCCGTTCGCACCTCGATCTTGCGTTCCTTGCGAAAGTACTCCGGAGTGTAGGCGATCAGTTCCTTCGACTCGCGCACGCGCCCTTCCACGAAATAGGGCAGCCCACACGCACCGTACGAAATTACCGGGCCTTTTTCCAACACCACGATTTCCAGCCGCGGATCGATCCTCCGCGCCCGCGCCGCCGCACTCAGGCCCGCGGCGACACCTCCGATGACAACTAATGCCATCGACCGCTAGTCCTCATGCTTCATTTTGTTGACAAAGTCGAGAATGTCGAAGGTCTTGATCTTGCGGTCGGGATAGTAGCTGCCCACCGCGTCGGTCTCGTCAGTGAAGATCTCGAAACTGGTGGCCAGCTTGGTCATCACCAGAAGCTCGATATTCCGCTTGTTGAGGTGCACAAGTTTGACGTTGCCGCCGGCTTTGCGCAAGGTCATGGCGCACATCACCAGCGCACCCAAGCCCGTGCTGTCGATGTAGTCGACGCCGGCCAGATTGAAGACCAGATTCTTTTGATTGGCCGCGCTGAGTTCCGCCACCTTCTCGCGCAGTGCGGTAGCTTCTTTGCCGACCGTGATACGTCCCTTCATTTCGAGGACAGCTACCCCTTCACGGTCCCGCTGTTGAATTTCCAGTGACATGTACTACTATGATGCCACTTAGACCGGCATCTTCATACCAAACATAGTCTCGAC
>JBDTPR010000329.1:0-7344 GCA_039932635.1 Candidatus Solibacter sp. | reverse complement strand
CGTTTCCGGGCGGCGCTACGCCGGCGTGATGGGCGTGGGCGGCGCCGATTGGCTGGTGCGGCCGGAGCGCAGCGAAGAGGAGCAACCCGACAAAGCGATCGCGCTGCTCAATATCGCTAAGGGCGCGACCGTGGCCGATGTCGGCGCGGGCAATGGATACATTACGTGGCGGCTGGCGGAGCGCGTGGGGCCCAGCGGCAAGGTATACGCCAACGATATACAGCCCGCGATGCTGGAGCAATTGCGCAAGAACATGCAGCAGCGCAAGCTCGGCAATGTGGAGACCGTACTCGGCACGTATGACGATCCGAAGCTGCCCGCGAATTCCCTGGACCTGATCATCCTGGTGGATGTGTATCACGAGTTTTCGGAGCCGCAGAAAATGCTGCGGCGCATGCGCGAAGCGTTGAAGGCGGACGGACGGCTGGTGCTGCTCGAATACCGTGGCGAGGACCCCACGGTGCCGATTCGCCCGGAGCACAAGATGACCGTGGCGCAGGTGAAGGCCGAGCTCGAGCCAGAGGGTTACCGCGTGGACAGGGTGCTTGAGGACCTTCCGCGCCAGCACATTCTTATCTTCAAAAAAACTCCTTGACCTGTCTAAAGCTTCAGGGTTGAGACTGAAGGAAGAGCGATGTTACTGACCGTCACGCGTCTGGCGCGCAGCTGCAATCTGGCACGCAGCACGGTGCTGTATTACGAGAAACTCGGACTGCTATCGCGGCCCCGGCGGACTGCCGGGAACTACCGCGTCTACAGCGAAAAAGATCTCGACCGGCTGCGACAGATCTGTACCTGGCGCGACGCAGGCCTGACGCTCACCGATATTCGTTCGCTACTCGATGTGTCCGGCGGCAATGCCGCCGCCGTGCTGCGCCGCAGGCTGGGGGAACTCGCCGAAGGCATAGAGCGCATGCGAGAACATCAGCGGGCCATTGCACGCCTGCTGGCAACCACCGACAAATTCAGGAGACTACCCGTGGTCACAAAGGAAAAATTCACCGCCGTCTTACGCGCCTCCGGCTTCAGCGAGGAGGACATGCGCCGCCTTCACACCGAATTCGAAAGCAGCGCTCCCAACGAGCATCAGGAGTTCCTGGAATTCCTGCACATACCCGTCGAGGAAATCCGCTCGATCCGCGAGTGGAGCCGCACCAAAAGCTGACGCGCTAACCGCTCCCTCACGGTCGCGGCTCTGATTAGGGTCGCGCATGGTCAGCGAGCGAGCTAATCGTCCGCCGCAATCTGCCAGAGCCACACCGGCGCGCCGTCTTCCATCTCCTCACATACGAAACGCATTCCGATCTTCTCCAAGATCCGCGTGGATGCATTGTGCTGAGGGAGAGTGTGCGCCGTAATCCACTTCACGTCCTGGAGCGTGCGCGCGCGCTCCAGGACAAATTTCGCCATCGCGGTGCCGATGCCGCGGCCTTCGAAACCAGGGAAGGTGTAATAGGCCATCTCGACCTTGCCTTCGACCTGCGGGCCTTTCAGGCTGCACACGCCGACCATCTGCTGGGTCTCGGCTTCGATGGCGAAGTGGCCGAACCAGTGCGCCGGCGTTTCCAGGGAAAAGGTCCGCACGAACTCCAGGCTGTGCTGCGCGACGCCCTGCGCCACCTCGTGCAGTTTGACGCCATGCTCTTCGGCGAAATCGGCGGGCTTCTCCGCAAGCAGGCGCAACACCCTGCGCGGGGCCGGCAGAAATTCCAAAACTCCCATCGATTACTACTGTAACGGTAGACGCGCGTTCATAATAGGATGAATGCCCGCGGCCGCCACGCAAATCGCCAACACCGCTACGCGCACCGCCGCCGTGGTATTTGCGGGCTTCTGCGCCTTTGTCACGATCTTCGCGCCGCAGCCGCTACTGCCGCTTTTGGCGCGCGAATTCCGAGTCTCGGCGGCCGCGATCAGCCTGGTGGTGACTGCTTCTACCCTCGCCGTCGCCATGGCCGCGCCCTTCGCAGGCGTGGTGGCCGACCGCTTTGGGCGCAAGCGCGTGATTGTGCCCGCGGCCTTCCTGCTGGCCGTGCCGACGCTGCTGGCGGCAACGGCGAGCAGCTACGGGCAGCTTCTTTTCTGGCGCTTCCTGCAAGGAATCTTCACGCCCGGCATCTTCGCCGTGATCATCGCGTACATCAATGAGGAATGGGAGATGGGCGCGGGCGCTGCCACGGCGGCCTATGTCACCGGGACTGTGCTCGGCGGCTTCAGCGGGCGCGCCATTGCGGCGCTGGTGGCATCGCACGCCAACTGGCGCTGGGCCTTCGTCGCGCTTGGCACGATGAACCTTTTAGGTGCGCTGGCGATTCGTGCGTGGCTGCCGGCGGGACGACGGTTCACCCGGGCGCGCAGCGGCTTCGGCGGCGACGCGATGCTGCGCCATCTGCGCAATCCTCGGCTGGTAGCGACGTATGCAGTCGGCTTTTGCGTGATGTTCTCGCTGCTCGGGACGTTCACCTACATCAACTTCTATCTGGCCGCTCCGCCCTTCGGCCTGAGCACTTCGGCGCTGGGCCTGCTGTTCGTGGTGTATCTGGTTGGCGCGATCGTCACGCCCAGCGCCGGCAAGGCGATCGACCGCTTCGGCCATCGCTTCGCGTTGGTGGCGGCCTTCACCGGCGGGGCGACGGGCGTGTGCCTCACGCTGGTCCACAGCCTGCCAGTGGTGATGCTGGGGCTGACACTGACGTGCACCGGAGTGTTCATCGCGAACTCCGCCGGGTCAAGTTATGTGGGCAGCGCGGCACGGGAATCGCGCGCTTCCGCCGTCGGACTCTACGTAACGTTTTATTATCTCGGCGGCAGTGGCGGGTCGGCGATTCCAGGCTACTTCTGGACGCATGGCGGATGGCCGGCTTGCGTGGCGCTGATTGTCGGCGTGCAGCTGGTGACGATCACTCTGGCGCTGATTTTCTGGCAGCCCCTACCCAAACGTGCGGGCGTTCCGGAGCTGACGGCGGCGATCGAAGAAGGGTAGTGATATCTTGGTCAGGCAAGGAGCACTCGCGATGAAATCGAAGATTGTGTTGTCATTGGCGGCCGCGGTATCGATAACGGCTGCGTGGGCAGCGGAGGTGCCGCCGCCGCAGACGCAGATTGCGGGCGCGATTCTGGCGGCCCCGGCGGAACTCCGCGAGGGCGCCGCGGTCCTCGGCTACAACGCGGAGGGCGTGCTCACCAAACTCCGCGAGGGCAAGAACGAGATGCTTTGCCTGGCTTCGGACCCCGCCAAGACGGCGTTCAACGTGGCCTGCTATCACAAGGACCTGGAACCTTTCATGGCGCGCGGCCGCGAACTCTCGGCGCAGAAGATGACCAATGCGAAGCGCAGCGAAACTCGCTTCAAGGAGATCGAAGACGGCAAACTGCCGATGTCCAAGGAACCACGTACGCTCTACGTGCTCACCGGCACAAGCTTCGACGCGGCTACCGGCAAAGTGCAGGATTCCTACCTGCGCTGGGTGATCTACGTGCCCTTCGCGACGCCGCAATCCACCGGGCTTTCGACCAAGGCGAGCGACGGTGCGCCGTGGCTGATGGGATCCGGTACGGCAGGCGCGCACATCATGATCAGTCCGCCAAAAGCCAAGTAGTACAATACCGTCATGCGGCGATTCCTCGGGCCCGCGATAGCGGTTGGGATGTGCCTGGCCGCGGCCACGCTCGCGCAGCAGGTGAAGATCGAGCCCCGCAAGAAAGCCGCTCCGAAACAACAGGAGCAGCGCGGCGCCAACATCCGCGTGGACACCACCCTTATCCTGGTGCCGGTGACGGTCAACGATCCGCTGAACCGTCCGGTATCCGGCCTCGAGCAGGAGAACTTTCGCGTTTTCGAAGATAAGGTGGCGCAGACCATCACGCAGTTCGCGATGGATGACGAACCAGTGGCCGTGGGCCTGATCTTCGATACCAGCGGCAGCATGGCGGACAAATTGAATCGCTCGCGCGCCGCGGCCAAAGAATTTTTTCGCATCTCCAATCCCGAGGACGAGTTTTTTCTGGTGGAGTTCGATAGTGCGCCGCGCCTGCGCGTGCCGCTAACCTCCGATACCGGCACGATCGAGAACGAACTGATCTTCTCGAAATCCAAGGGCTCTACCGCCCTGCTTGATGCGATCTATATGGGGCTCCACGAAATGCGGCGTTCCAAAAAGAACAAGAAGGCCCTGCTGATAATCTCCGATGGCGGCGACAATCACAGCCGCTACTCGGAGAAGGAAGTCACTAACCTGGTGCGCGAAAGCGATGTGCTGATCTACTCGATCGGCGTCTTTGGAAATGCCGGTTCGCCCGAGGAATATGGCGGAGGCGGACTGCTGGCCAAGGTGTCCGAACAGACCGGCGGCCGGTTGTTCGAAGCCAATGCGATCGAGATGCCCGACATCGCCAAGAAGATCGGCATCGAGTTGCGCAATCGTTACATCATCGGGTACGCGCCGCAGAATCAGGTGCGCGACGGCAAGTATCACAAGATCACGGTGACGGTAGTGCCGCCGCGAGGTCTGCCGAAACTCACCGCGCATTGGCGCCTGGGCTATAACGCTCCCATCGAGTAACTACTCCGCCAGTCGGAGGTGGACGATCGGCACGTAGTAGCGCCGGTAGCGCCCACCATCGCTGAAGCGCTCGCCCCCGGCATCTTCCACCAGTACGGTGGCGCGCTTGGTGAGGCGGTTGACGCGGCCGGCGAGGGGCATTCCCTCGAAATCAAAAGTGACCCGCGAGCCTACGCGAATGCCCGATTGCGCAGCCCGCTCGCGGCGCGTAATCAGTTGGTGTGTGTGTGCGCGGTGCAGGAAGTGGCGATGCGCGATGTCCTGAAAACGCGGCGCGGAGCAGTTGCTGGTCTGCCAGCATAATTGCTCGACGAGGTGGACCATCTCGTGCTCGAAGATGCGCTGTAGCGCCTCCAAGCGGTTTGAGCAGGGCAGGCCGCATACCGAGATCTCGCGATCCCGCTCGCCGAAACCATCGAAGAGCATACTGCTGGCGACCGTGATTTCGTAAAGGATCTCGCCCGACGCAGTGCGGTACCGCGCGGTGGTTCCGCCAGCCTTAGTCATGCGGCGCGAGAGGCGAAACGTAAGCTTGCGGCTATCGAGAGCGTGTTTGCAGCGGTGGTCGAAGAACGCCTGATCGTAGAGGTGGAACAACATCTCCAGATCCTCGGGATGGATCAGAGTGTAGTTCGGCTGGCGGATGTACTTGGAGTCCTTCAGCACCACGCTATGTATGGCGCCCACCGTCCGCTGAATTTCCTCCGGGGGCGAACGATACGCGAGCGCGGCTTCGGCGAGAGCATCCCTGGCAGAGGCTGGAGTCATACTCCCTGACATTGTCGCGCGATCCTGGGCGGCGTGGAAAGACACTACACTGTCTTCATGAGCAAGGAACTCACCACTGGCAACGTATCGCGGCCCACTCCAATGACGCCGTACAACACCATCACATTCCCGCGCGCGCTGCGCGACGCGATTCCCGATTTGCACGGTGGGCGCACGCTGAAACTGGACGAGGTCACGGCCATCATTTCGCGCGCCGAATTCTTTGAAGATCACATTCAACTCAACTTCACGGCGCGCGAGACTGGGAAGCTCTCGGGCGAATACGTGGTCCGCGTGGACCTGCTGGTGGACGCGGCGCGCGAGTTGGGCGAAACGCTAATTCGCCTGGCCGGCGAACTCGAAGGCGGAGAGGTCGCATGAGGCGGCGCGAGTTCCTGCGCAACGCGGCAATCGGTGGAGTGGCGCTCACTCTGTCCGACCAGGTTGGCGGTGCGGCCCCCGCGGAAGGGTGGTTCGATCGCCCGATGCGCTGGGCGCAATTGACGCTGGCCGAAAACGACCCCGGCACGTATGACGTGAATTTCTGGCTGGATTATTTCCGCCGCACGCATTCCGACGCCGCGTGCCTCAGCGCCGGCGGCAGCGTCGCCTACTACCCTACGAAGATTCCGCTGCACTACAAGAGTCAGTGGCTCGGCGCGGGCGACGCGTTCGGCGATCTGGTGGCCGGATGCCGCAAGCAGAACATGGTGGTGATCGCACGCACCGATCCGCATGCCGCGCATCAGGACGTGGCGGACGCGCACCCGGATTGGATCGCGGTCAACGCGGCGGGCGAGAAGATCCATCACCCCGTGATGCCCGAGTTGTACATCACGTGCGCGCTCGGTCCCTTCAACTTCGACTTCATGACGCGCGTGACACGCGAGATTGTCGAACTCTATAAGGTGGATGGCGTGTTCAGCAATCGCTGGTCGGGCAGCGGCATGTGCTACTGCGAACACTGCCGCGCGAACTTTCGCACTGCCAGCGGGATGGATCTGCCGCGCACGAATAATCCACACGACGCGGCGCGCCGCGCCTATATGGGCTGGCGGCAGGATCGCTTGTTCGAACTCTGGCGGCTGTGGGACTCCGAAATTCAAAAAATCAATCCGGCAGCGCGCTACATCCCCAATTCCGGCGGCGGCGCAACTTCCGATCTCGATATGAAAACGGTAGGCAGCCTGGCGCCGATTCTCTTCGCGGACCGACAGGCGCGCAGCGGCGTCACGCCTCCGTGGGCCAACGGCAAGAACGGCAAGGAGTATCGCTCCACGATGGGCGCGAAGCCTATCGGCGGCATCTTCAGCGTCGGCGTGGAGGAACCTTATCGGTGGAAGGATTCGGTGCAGAGCGGGCCGGAGATCCGGCTATGGGTGCTCGATGGAGTCGCCAACGGCCTGCGCCCGTGGTTCACGAAATTCGCGGGTTCGCTGTACGACAAGCGGTGGCTCAAGGTGGTGGAGGACTTGTACGTCTGGCACCATCGCAATGAGCGCTACCTGCGCAACGAGCGTCCGCTGGCGCGCGTGGCGCTGGTGTACTCGCAGCAGACCTCGCACTTCTATGGCGCGCAACAGGCGCGGCAGAAGGTGGAGGACCACACGCTCGGATATTACCAGGCGCTGATCGAGGGCCGCGTTCCCTTCGAAATGGTGCACGATCAACTGCTCGACGCCGCGCACATCGACCAGTTCAAAGTGCTCGTCTTCCCCAATATTGCGGCCCTCTCCACGGCGCAATGCGCGCAGATCCGCGCCTACGTGGAACGCGGCGGCAGCATCGTGGCCACGCACGAGACCTCGCTCTACGACGAGTGGGGAGAACGCCGCGCCGATTTTGGATTGGCGGAACTTTTCGGGGCATCCTTCGGCGGCACAATCGACGCGCGCATGCAGAACTCATACCTGAATCTGGAGGGCGCTCCCGGCAAGCGGCACCCGCTGCTGGCGGGCCTCGACGATACCGGGCGCATCATTAACGGCGTCTCGCGGGTACACACGAAGACGCG
>JBDTPR010000328.1:0-7350 GCA_039932635.1 Candidatus Solibacter sp. | reverse complement strand
AGCACCACGCCATCCACAGCCAGTTTGCTGCCGCCGGCAGTCAGTGCCTCGGCAATCGAGGGATAGACCTTCATGCCGGAATGTCGCGCCGCGCGCTCGCGGCTGAGGTCGTTTGCGCCCACCTGATCGACGTACAACGACACCACATCCATGGGAGGATAATGGTGCGTGCCGTTCCAGCCGTATCCATCCAGCAGGCGGTCTACGATGTGCTGCGCGTGCGAATACTTGAAATAGGTGGTGGCAAGGGCCGCGAGTTTGGGACGCACCGGATTGTCCATGAGATTCCCGATTAGTCACGATTATATGCCAGCAGCCTGCGGCTTGTTGCTGCTCTCGGCCGGGGCCGTGCTGCTGTACGCCCAGAATCCCGATGCAGTCTCTCAGCGCGCTCGTGCGCTGCACGCCAACTCGCTGGTTTTCGATGGCCACGTGCATGCCGTCGATCGGGTGTTCTATCACGGCGGCGACATCGCCCAGCGGAAGCCCGACGGACAGTTCGACCTGCCGCGCGCCAAAGAGGGCGGAGTCGGCGCACTCTTCTTTTCCATCTTCGTGACCGAAGACTACTACCCCGCCCGCCTCGAGACCAAACAGGCGCTCCGCATGCTGGATTGCGCCATCGAACAAATCGGCCGCAACCGCACGACGATCGAAATCGCGCGCACGGCGTCGGACATCGACCGCATCCATGCCAGCGGTAAAATCGCCGCCGTCCTCGACATCGAAGGCAGCTTCGATCTGGATGGCGACCCCGCGGTGATCCGCCAGATGCACCGCCTGGGAATGCGCTCCGTGCAACTTTCCGCGCACAACTGGACCAGTAACTACGCGGACTCCTGCTGCTCCACACCGAAATGGCACGGGCTCAACGAACGCGGCCGCGAGGCGATCCGCGAGCTAAATCGCCTCGGCATGGTGATCAACATCTCGCACGCCTCCGACGAGGCAATTGCGGCAGCAATCGACGCCAGCACGGACCCTGTCATCGCAACCCATCACGGCTTGCGCGCCATCAACGACATTCCGCGCAACATGCCGGAAACTCTACTCAAGAAGTTGGCGGCAAAAGGCGGCGTGATCGGTTTCCAGATCGGCAACGAGTTCCACAATCGCAAGGCGTTCGATTGGAACGTCGCGCACGCCGGCAAGCCGTTCTGGGACACCAGCGCTATCCTCCAGCGCGGCACGCAGCTCTCGATTGACGAGCTCGATAAAATCGTAGCCCCGCAGTTTCCGATGATCCCCGCCGCAATTCCGCAGGACATACGGCTCACGGTAGACGAGTGGGTGGGCGTCGTCGCTCGCGCCATAGACCTGGTCGGCGAAGACCACGTCGCTTTGGGCAGCGATTTCGACGGCGGCCCACCCCTGCCGCGAGGCATGCGCGACGTACGCGATTTGCCCATGATCACCGACGCCATGCTGCGCCGCGGCTACTCCGAAGAACGTATCCGCAAATTCCTCGGCGGCAACCTGCTCCGCGTCTTCCGCCAGATTACCGAAAAGCGATGATGACTTCGTGCCCTGACCATTCCCTGTACGTAACGGCGTCTGGAAATCGTCGCGGCGCGCGAAGAAACGAATGTGTAGTAGTACAACGCTATAACTGTACGGCCGTAGTATTCGCTCCGCACACCAGGATTCCCAGGCGCTCGCCGGGCGACGGACGGTAGGCGCCCGAGAGCAGCGCGCCGAACGCCGCGGCGCCGCCAGGTTCGGCGACCACGCGCAGTATGTCCCAGAGCGCGCGCTGCGCGGCCACGATCGCGTCGTCGGTCACCAGCACCACGCGATCCACCCAGCGCTGCGCGATCGGGAACATGAGTTCCCCGACGCTCTTCGGCGCCAGCGAATCGGCCGCGACGCCGCCCGCCTCGGCATCGACAGGCCGACCGGCTTCCAACGCGCGAAATAGCGTCGGGGCCAATTCGGGTTCCACGCCGACAATGCGCGTGCCGCCCTGATACCAGCCCGCGATGCCGCCGATCAAGCCGCCGCCCCCGCAGGCAATCAGCAGGGTGTCGAGTTGCGGCGCCTGCTCGGAGAATTCCAGGCCGGTGGAACCCGTGCCCCACAGCGTCTCCATCTGGTTGTAGGCGTGCACCGGCATCGCGCCCGATTCAGCAGCCCACTCCTGACTTGCGAGTAGAGCGTCGTTGTAACGCTCGCCGGTCACCACTAGATGGGCGCCGTAGGAGCGTATACGATCCATCTTGGCGGCCGAGGCAACGGTGGGCACGAAGATGCGCGCGGGCTTGCCGGTCTTCATGGCGGCATACGCCACGGCGACGCCGTGATTGCCGCCCGAGGCCGCCACCACGCCGGCCGGCGGCGGCTCGCGCGTCAGCAAATTGGAGAAGGCGCCGCGCGTTTTGAACGACCCGGTGTGCTGCATAAACTCCAGCTTGACCACCAGCGGACGGGGGTCGAGTCCGAAATCGGCGGCGTCCACTTCCACCACCGGAGTGCGCCGGATGTAGGGCCTGATGACACTGTAGGTGCGCGCGATTTCCGGGCGCATGGCGGCGAGGCGGCTTTCAGTCATGATCGTTTCCGATTATAGACGGCGGCGTGCCAGTTGCCTCAGGCGTGCCCCGCACTGTAGCCTTGAACGTATGTCGAAGCTCCGTCCCTGCATTCTCATCGGAGTACTCTCCGCCACCGCCATGCAATCCCAACCATCCGCCACACCGCCAGTCGCGTCCCCCGTCGCGCCTCCTGTCGCACCCAAGGTCGATCACCGCGAGACGCGCCACGGCGCCACCGTTGTCGATCCGTATTTCTGGCTGCGGGAAAAGGCCACCCCAGAAGTGAAGCAGTATCTGGAAGCGGAGAACGCGTATACCGAGGCGATGACCGCGGGGCTGAAGCCCTTCGCCGACGCACTCTACAAAGAGATGCTGGGGCATATTAAACAGACTGACCTGAGCGTGCCCACGCGCCGCGGCGAGTACTTCTACTACGCGCGCACTGAGGAGGGCAAGCAGTATCCCATCCAGTGCCGCCGCAAAGGCAGCATGGAGGCTCCCGAGGAAGTGCTGCTCGATTTGAACGCGTTGGGGAAGGACCGCAAATTCGTCGGACTGGGCGGCTTCCAGGTGAGCGACGACCACAATCTGCTGGCCTATACGATGGATTTCACGGGCTTCCGGCAATACTCGCTCCAGGTGAAAGATCTGCGCACCGGCGTCACACTGCCCGACACCACGGAACGCGTGACCTCGATGGCGTGGGCCGCGGACAACAAGACGCTCTTCCTGACCACGGAGGACGACGTCACCAAGCGCAGCGACAAGATGTTCCGCCACGTGCTCGGCGGCACGAAATTCGAACTGCTGCACGATGAGAAGGACGAGCTCTACGATATCGGCGTGGGCAAGTCGCGCGATAAGAAGTACGTGATCCTGGAGATCGAGGCGAAGGACACCAGCGAGATGCGCTACCTCCCGGCGTCGCGGCCGCAGGACAATTTCGCCGTCTTCCTGCCGCGCGAAAGGAAGCACCGGTATTACATCGATCACCGCGAAGGAACATTCTACATACGCACCAATCAGACCGGCATCAACTTCGGCGTGATGACCGCTCCGGCGACCAATGTGGCCCGCACGAACTGGAAGCCATTCCTGGCGCAGCGCGACGATGTGCGCATCGACAATATCGATCTGTACAAAGATTTCGCGGTGTCGGTGGAGAAATCGCAGGCCCTGACGCAGCTTCGCGTTTACAACTTCAAGACCGCGGCGTGGACCCCCATCACGTTCCCCGAGCCGGTATACGCGGCCTTCCCGGGCGGCACGCCGGAATACGAATCGAACACCTATCGCTACTCGTACCAGAGCCTGATCACGCCTTCGAGCATTTTCGATTACGATACGCGCAACGGGAAATCGACGCTGTTGAAGCAACAGGAAGTGCTCGGCGGCTACGACCCGAAGCTGTATGCCAGCGAACGCCTGTGGGCCACGGCGCGCGACGGCGTCAAGGTGCCCATCTCCATCGTGTACAAAAAGGGCCTGGTGCGTGACGGCAAGGCCCCGCTGTTTCAGTACGGCTACGGCTCGTATGGGATCGGCACGCCGCCGACGTTTTCCAGTTCGCGCTTGAGTCTGCTGGATCGCGGCATGTCGTACGCCATCGCGCACATTCGCGGCGGCGATGAGATGGGCGAAAAATGGCGCGAGGACGGCATGCTCATGAAGAAGAAGAACACCTTCTTCGACTTCATCGATTGCACTGAATATCTGATCAAGGAAAAGTGGACCTCGGCCGATCGCGTGGTCATCGAAGGCGGCAGTGCGGGCGGCTTGCTGATGGGCGCGGTGGTCAATCTCCGGCCCGATCTCTACCGCGCGGTGCACTCCGCGGTACCGTTCGTCGACGTGATGAATACCATGATGGACGCCACCCTGCCACTGACGGTGGGCGAGTACCTGGAGTGGGGCAACCCCACCGAGAAGCCGGCGTACGATTACATGAAAACGTACAGCCCCTACGACAACCTGGAGAAGCGCGCCTATCCCGCCATCCTGGTGACGACGAGTTTCAACGACAGCCAGGTGATGTACTGGGAGCCGGCGAAGTACGTGGCGCGCCTGCGCACGGTGAAGACGGACAGCACTCCGCTACTGTTGAAGATCAAGATGGAGCCCGCCGGTCACGGCGGAGCCTCGGGGCGCTACGACCGGCTGAAGGATCAGTCCTTCGAGTACGCCTGGATGCTCTCGCAAGTGGGGATTACCAAGTAGCGTTGCAGGGCGGACCCTCTGTTCCGCGGCCCACCCAATCGGAGCCGATGGAGGCAACCGTCGCGGGCTCCGCGGTCCGCCTGGCGCGGACTGCTAACATAACGACATGTCTCCCAATCAGCCGGGCCAAATGCCCAAACTGCCTATTCCAGGCGTCAAGAATCTGATCGCCGTCGGGTCGGGAAAGGGCGGTGTCGGCAAGACCACGGTGTCGGTCAACCTGGCGGTTGGATTGGCGACTCTTGGCTACAAAGTAGGCTTGATGGATGCCGATGTGTACGGCCCCAATGTGCCGCTCATGATGGGCATCAACCAGACCCCGATGGCGCTGGGCGATCGCATACAGCCGCTCGAACAATACGGGGTGAAGCTGATGTCGATGGGCTTCCTGAGCCCCGGCGACAAGCCACTGGTGTGGCGCGGACCCATGCTCCACTCGGTGATCCAGCAGTTCCTCCGCGGCGTGGATTGGGGCGAGCTCGATTACCTCGTGATCGACCTGCCGCCCGGCACCGGCGACGTACAACTGTCGCTGATTCAGAGTGCGCCGGTCAGCGGCGCAGTGGTGGTGACCACGCCCTCCGACGTGTCTCTGGAAGATGCCCGCAAGGCCATCATGATGTTCCATCAGGTGAAGGTGCCGATCCTCGGCATCGTGGAGAACATGAGCTACCTCACCTGCCCGCATTGCGACGAGCGCATCGACGTTTTCAGCCACGGCGGCGGACGCCGCACCGCGCACGAAATGAGCGTGAATTTCCTGGGCGAACTCCCGCTCGACCCCGACGTACGCATCGGCGGCGATAGCGGCGAGCCGATCGTGCGCAGCAAAACCAAGAGCGCGGCCTTTCTGGAACTGGCGCGCAATGTGGTCGCGCAGAACGACATCGCGGCGCAGGACCAGGGACCGAAAATCGAAATCTCGGACTGACGCATCCCCATCAGAGCAGCGACCGTCAGGGAGCGGTCCGCAGGTTGCGTAATCAAAAGCAAACGCTCCCTCACGGTCGCGGCTCTGAAGTGGGTTCGGCTCGCTACCCCGCTACCGGGGCTTCGTGCCGGACTACGCTCTTCTTACCGCGATGGCGCCAGCTGTTGACCTTGTCCTGAATTGCCGACATATAAATGTAGAACACCGGCGTCAGGTATAAGGTCACTAACTGCGAGAACAGCAGACCTCCGACCACTACCAGTCCGAGCGGCTGCCGGGCCTCGCCGCCCGCACCGTACCCTAGTGCAATCGGGACCGCGCCGAGCAGCGCGGCCATCGTGGTCATCATGATCGGGCGGAAGCGGATCAGGCAGCCTTCGTAGATCGCGCGTTCCGCCGTGAGCTGCTGCTCACGCTCGGCTTCCAGCGCGAAATCGATCTGCATGATGGCGTTCTTTTCCACGATACCGATCAGCATGATCAGTCCGACGAAAGCGTAGATGCTGAGATCGATGTGGAAGAAGACCAGCGTGAGCAGCGCACCGAAACCCGCCGACGGCAGGCCGGACAGAATCGTGATCGGGTGGATATAGCTTTCGTACAGAATCCCCAGCACGATGTACACCACCATGATGGCGATAATCAGCAGCACCCACAGGTTGCCGAGCGAACTCTGGAAGGCTTTGGCGGCGCCCTGGAATTGCGTGCTGACGGTGTGCGGCAAGGTGGAATCGGCCAAATGCTGCACCTGGTCCACCACCTCGCCCAGCGCGGCACCGGGCTTGAGGTTGAACGAAATGGTGGCCGCCGGAATCTGCCCGTAGTGGTTCACGGTCTGCGGCCCGGTTTCGGTCTTGAACGAAGCCAGAGTATCGAGCGGGATCAGTTTCCCGGTCGGGTTCTTGAAGTAGAGCAGCGAGAGTGCGCGCGGGTCGGCCTGATATCTCGGCTCCAGTTCCAGCAGCACCTTGTATTCGTTGACCGAGCCATAAATGGTCGATACCCAGCGCGGTCCATAGGCATCATAGAGCGCGTTTTCGATCTGGTTGGCATTGACGCCCATGGCGCCCGCCTTATCCCGATCGATGGTGACGTTGACCTGCGGCGTGCTGATGGCGACGTCGTTGGTGACGTCTTCCACGCCGGGCAGCTTTTCGATTTCCAGCGTCAGCTTCTCGGTCTCAGCATAGAGTTCATTCTTGTCCGGCGCCAGCATGGAGAGCTGATACAGGCTCTTGGTCACCTGGCCGCCGATGCGAATGGTGGGCGGATTCTGCAGGTAGATCTTCATGCCGGCGACGGCGGAAAGTTTGGGACGGAGTTCCTTGATGAGTGCCTCGACACCCAGTTTGCGGTCGCTGCGGTGCTTCAGGTGGACGACGAGCTGCCCATAATTGGGGCCGCCGAGTTGGGAGGAGGTGGCGCCCCCGACGCTGGCCATCAGGGATTCCACGTTGGGATCTTCTGCGACCTTCTGTGCGATCTGCTGGACGTAGCCCACCATCTGGTAGTAGGAGGTGCCCTGCGCGGCTTCGGTGGTGACCAGGAGCTGGTCGGTATCCTGATCGGGGATGAAGCCCTTGGGAATCTTGACGAACATGTAAAGAGTGGCGCCCAGCACCGCCACGAAGCTGAGCATCATGAACACGCGATGGCGCAGCGCCATCTGCA
>JBDTPR010000327.1:0-7363 GCA_039932635.1 Candidatus Solibacter sp. | reverse complement strand
CCAGCGAATCGTAGAACGGCGGAATCACGCAATCCGTGTACGCCCACGTGTCCACTCGCACCCCTACGCCGCCCGGCAAATGAAAGCCCGTAATCCGGCCTGGTGAAGGTACGAAGGTATCCGGATTCTCGGCATTGATGCGGCACTCGATCGAGTGGCCGCGCATCTCCACCGGCCCCGGCAGAATCTCCGCCAGCGTCTCGCCCTGCGCGATCCGTATCTGGCTCTTCACAATGTCGATGCCGGTGACAAATTCCGTTACCGGGTGCTCCACCTGCACGCGCGCATTCACCTCAATGAAGTAGAGCTTCCCGGTTTCATCCATCAGGAATTCCACCGTGCCGGCGTTGGTGTACCCGGCATGCGCAAGCGCCTTGCGCAGGACCGCCGAAATTTCGACGCGCTGCGCGTCGGTCACTGCCGGTGAAGGCGATTCTTCCAGCAGTTTCTGGTGCCGCCGCTGCACACTGCACTCGCGCTCGCCCAGGATCTCCACATTGCCGTGTTCATCGGCCAGAACCTGGAACTCGATGTGCCGCGGCGCCCCGATATATTTCTCCAGGTAAACGTCGGCCGAGCTGAACGCGCTGCCCGCTTCGTTCTGCGCCTGCAGGAAGAGCGAGGGCAATTCCTCCGGCGTGTTGACGATGCGCATGCCGCGCCCGCCGCCGCCTGCCGAGGCTTTCAAAATCACCGGATAGCCCACCTGCGCCGCCAGCTCCAGCGCCTCTTCCGGACTCGTCAGCACGCCCGGCGAACCGGGCAGAATCGGCACCCCGATCTCGCGCATGAACGCTCGGGCGCGCTCTTTCACGCCCATCATGCGGATCACTTCAGGCCGCGGTCCGATGAACTTGATCTGCGACGCCTCGCAAACTTCGGCGAACGTCGCGTTCTCGCTCAGGAAGCCGTAGCCCGGGTGGATCGCGTCCACATCCGTGATCTCGGCCGCGCTGATGATGCTGGGAATATCCAGGTAACTGCGCGCGCTCTTCGCCGGCCCGATGCAGATCGCCTGATCCGCAAAGCGCACGTGCGAACTGTAACGGTCCGCCTCCGAATACACAGCGACCGTCTTGATCCCAAGTTCCTTGCAAGCGCAAATGACGCGGACCGCGATTTCGCCCCGGTTGGCGATTAGTATTTTCTTAAACCGTACGGACGGCAAACAATGCCTCCCCGTACTCCACCGGTTGCCCGTTCATCACCAGCCTGCTTTCGATTACGCCGGCGACCTCGCACTCGATCTCGTTCATCAGCTTCATGCTCTCAATGATGCAGAGCACCTTGCCGGGTTGTACGCGCTCGCCGATGCGGACGAAGGTCTGAGCCTCGGGCGAAGCGGCTTCGTAGAACGTCCCGACGATGGGAGACTTCACCAGCACCAGCGTGGGGTCGTTCGGCTGCTCACCTTTGGGTGCGGAGCCCTCCACTGCGGGAGCGGCGGCGGGCGGTACGCCCGGCGCGAATGCCGGCGCGGATGTCGCGGCGTACGAAGGCGCGGACACCACGATCTCCTGCGGTCCGGGGAACGAGGCGCGCCGGATACGCACGCGATTTTCGCCGCGCTGCACTTCCAGTTCCGCAATCCCGGATTCCGTCGCCAGGGCGATCAATTCACGGATTTCATCGACTGTCATCAATCACTTAGCTTAACAGACCCCAATCAGAGCCGCGATCGTTAGGGAGCGCTTCACTTGCCAGTGTTTCCCAACTCGGCATACAACGAGATTACCGGGTTCGAACTTCGTCCAAGCCGCCCCAGGATCCACTCTCTTTCCTTGGGATCTTTACTTCGCCGAGCCTCTCCGAGCATGTCCCGCACGAACACGAACCACAAATTCCGGCTCTTCACCGCGGCGTACCGCGTCTCCAGGAAATTCAGGAACACCCCCATCGCGTTCTCGCGCTCCGCGCCGGGCGGCACCAGCGACGCGATCTGCGCGTAGGCCTGCGCCATCAGCCAGAAATGCGTATCCGGCGAGGCCTCCTCCTCTTCCTTCCACCCCGCCAGCAGCTTCATGGTGTCCTGGTAGTGCGTGGTCCACTCCTCCGTGCCCCGCTCCTCCAGGGTCCAGAAGCGCTGATCGTCCGGCAGTTTGCGGTTGCCGTGATTCAGCCACTTCTCGGCATCCAGGACATCCTTGGCGCGCTGCGATTTCCAGGGCAGTTCGTACTTGAAGGTCCCCTCGTCCTTGAGCGGCTTCACTTCCTCATCGATAATCAGCTTGTAAAGCAGCGCGGCCGGATCGAGTTTCGCCGCCAGGGTATTGAACTTGACCGCCGAGGGCGGCAGCGTGCCGGGCTTCACATGGTCGCTGCAGCGTGGACCGCTCAATTGCCTGACGATGTACGCCCGCAGAGCGGGCAGGTACATGGCCACGTCGGTCACCTCCGGCAGGAACGGCCGCGGCAGAAAGCGCCCCTCAGGAATCTCCGGGAAGGCCGCCGGCACTATCGCCCACTCACCGTTGGCAAACAGGCGATCGTTCGTGTAGATCGAATCCAACACCACCGCGAAGCGCGCCAGCAGATTCTTGCGCTGCTCCGCACTCACCTTGAGCGCCGCCAGCATCTGCATCACGGGTACCACATGCGCCGGCGATTGCATCGACGCGATCACCGTCTCCAGCAGGTGCAGGTCTTCCTCCTTCTCACGCTGCTTCGCCGTGAAACCGCGCTCGAAGACCTTCCCCGCCGTGACGTAGTACGCCGACACCACGGGCGTCACGACATCCTGACAGGTCACGCTCTCTACCCTGGGCGGCGTCAGTTCCTGGAACAGCGCGAGCCCCTTCGGCGCATCGAGTTCCAGCATGGCCTCGGTCGCCCGGGTCCGCAGAACCAGCCCGCTGAACCCGCGGTCATCCTTCTCCTGGCAGACCGTGATGTCCACCGCACCGTGACAGATGAAGGGGTAAGGCGCCTGCGCCTGCGCCGCATTGCGGAACGCTTCCTCGATCAGTTGCAGTTTCCAGACCCGCTCCGCGATCACCGGCGAGGCGGCGAGAGTCAGCAGGGTATCCGCGCTGAACTCGGGAGGCAGACCGCGCGCCCGGTCGATCAGCCCCATTGTGGCAGGGGGAAGCTTCGGTAAATCCGCACCCCAAACCGCGACGGCCATCACGCCCGTAAGCAGCAGCTTTCGCATCGCTGTTTTCCTCCGGCTTATCCGCTAAGACGTGCGCGAGATCGGAAACGTTGAACCGCGGCGACCTGCTTCGCGTATACTCCTCACAATATGCTGGAAGTTACAGGACTGCACAAGCGGTACGGCGCGCTGGTCGCCGTGGAGGAGGTCACCTTCGTCGCGCGCCCGGGCGAAATGGTCGGCCTGCTGGGGCCGAACGGGGCCGGCAAGACCACCACCGTCTCCATGATCGCCGGACTGCTTAAGCCCGACCGCGGCGAGGTCCGCATCGCCGGCGGCGTGGTGCGCGGCGAGACCGATCCGGTCAAACTCCGCATCGGTCTGGTGCCCCAGGAGATCGCCCTGCACGACGAACTTCCGGCGCGCGAAAACCTGGCCCTCTTCGGCGCCATTTACGGACTCCGCGGCGCCACCCTGTCGAAAGCCATGGATGCCGCCTTCGACGTTGCCGGACTCGCCGACCGCGCCAAGGACAAGGTGGGTACCTTCAGCGGCGGCATGAAGCGGCGCCTCAACCTGGCCGCCGCACTAATGCACAGCCCTACCATCCTGCTGCTGGACGAACCGACGGTGGGCGTGGATCCGCAGAGCCGCAACCAGATCTTCGCCAGCCTGGAAGAGCTCAAGCGCCACGGAAAGACCCTGGTCTACACCACCCACTATATGGAAGAGGCGGAGCGCCTCTGCGACCGCATCATCATCATCGACCACGGCAAGGTGATCGCCAACGACACGCTGGCCGCCGTCCACAAGTTGATACCCAGCGTCAACGTGCTTGAGATCGGGGTGGAGAACGCCGGGACAGACGGATGGCTGGATGGCCTGCGCACACTGCCGGGAGTCACGGCGGCGGAGTGGGACGGCAGCGTCCTGCGCGTGACGATGCGGGACCTGCTGGCATGTTCGCCCTCCGTGCTGGTCTGGCTGCGCGACCATGCCTACACCTGCAGCTTCCTCGGCAGCCAGCGCGCCGACCTGGAAACCGTATTCCTCACCCTGACTGGAAGGAGCGTACGCAACGCATGAGCTACCCCGCGTTTCAAGCACTCGTCAAGCGCGACCTGCGCCTGTTCTTCATGGACCGCCGCGCCGTCATCATGAGCTTCGTCGCGCCGATTGCCATCGCCACCTTCTTCGGCTACATCTTCGGCGGCGCCGCTAACGACCGTCCGCCTTCGAAAATCGAGGTGGCCGTCGTAAATCTGGACAATAGCGACATCGCCCGCAAAGTGGTTGCGGCTATGGCAGCCGACGCCACTTTGAACGTGAAGGACCGCGCGCTGGAAGAGGCGCGCGAGAGCGTTCGCGGCGGCAAGACGACGGTCGCCGTGGTGGTGCCAACGGGCTTCTCGGATCAGGCCACGCGGGCACTCTTCCGCAGCGGCGGGAAGCCCGATATCCAACTGCTCTACGACCCTTCGCACGCCACCGAAGTCCAGGTGGTGCGCGGCGTCCTGATGCAGCACGCCATGGAAGTGATCAGCCGAGAGGCCATGAGCGGCCCCAGTTCGCAACGGCTGCTCGACGACTCGCTGCGCGACTCGAACGGTTCCAAAGGGATGAACCCCGCCGACCAGGCCACGCTGCGCCGCATGCTCGAAGGCGTGGGCGCGTGGAACCAACGGCAGGCCGCAAGCCCCGCAGCGGCGGGAGGGGGCGGCGGCGGCTTCACCATGCCGTACACCATGACGCAGGAAGCGGTGACGGCGCGCCAGGGCGTGAAGTACAACAGCATGGCGCACTCCTTCGCCGGTATGTGCGTGCAGTTCATCCTCTTTATGGGGATCGACGCCGGCATGGTGGTGTTGTATCAGCGGCGCAGCGGCTTGTGGAAGCGTATGCAGGCGGCGCCGATCTCGCGCTACACCGTGATCGGGAGCCGCGCTACCAGCGCTGCGATTGTAGCCATGCTGATCATGCTCGCGGTCTTCGGCTTCGCGCGCGTGGTATTTGGGGTCCACGTCGAGGGCAGCTTCGCCGGATTCCTGGGCGTGTGCCTGGCCTTCGCCATCATGACCTCTACGTTTGGCCTGTTGGTGGCGGTCTTCGGCAAGACTCCGGAAGCGACGCGCGGCATTGCCATTCTGGTGACCCTGATTCTGGTGATGCTGGGGGGTAGTTGGGTGCCGGCCTTCATCTTCCCGCAATGGCTGCAGACGGTGAGTTTCGCGGTGCCGACTCGTTGGGCGGTGGATGGCTTGGACGCGATGCTTTGGCGCGGCTCAGGCTTCGATGCGGCAGTGGGTCCGATTGTGGCGCTGCTGGCGTTCGCGGCGGTATTCGGGGCGTTGGCGGTGTGGCGCTTCAGGTGGGAAACGGACTGAGAAAGAGCCGCGACGATTAGGTCGCGGCTCCCTATTGCGGTGTAAGTTACCGGCGGTCCACGTTCACGGAGCGAACCTCGCCGTCTCGCAGGTTAACCGAGCAGGAGAAGTTGAACGACTCAGCGCCGCGCTGTCCGAAGGCACGCGCATTGCCGACCACCCAATCGTTGCGTCCGGGTGCGTCATCCATGCGGACGGACGAGAACTCGCTGCGGCTGAAGCCATCGCGGCGAAGCCGGTTTTCCACGGCCACTTCGCAGGTCTGTAGCGCGCGGTTCGCGCCGCCGGAATTCATGCCGCCGGGATTCATGCCGCCGGCATCGCCGCGCCAGTCACGGCTGGCGGGACGAGCCTCGATTTGGGCGGTCCGCACGCGCCCGCTATTGAAGTCTACGGAGCAGGAGAAGCGGTAGCGGTCTTCGAGTCTCTGGCCGCGGAAGACTTCCACGCCGCCCATCACAAAATCGTTACGGCCGGGGTTATCGTCGATGCGCATGTTCAGGAATTCCACGCGGCGCCCGCGGAAGCGATTGCGCGCTTCTATGCGGATGGAATCGCGGCAGCCTTCGATGGCCTGCTCGGTGCTCCAGCGATTAGGGCCGCGTCCGGCGCCGGGATACCCCGAGCCTGCGTAACCGGGTCCCCGGTCATTTCCCTGGTAGCCGGGTCCGCGGTCATTCCCGGGATAACCAGATCCGCGGCCGGGATTCTGGTAGCCGCCCCACATCACATCAAACGTATAGCCTTCCTGTCCGCCTTTCGTATCTTCGATACGGATCACGGCGACGCCGCCGTTGCGCGGGTCGCGGATCAAATCCTGACGGCCGCGGCCATCGATGCCTTCGAAGCGGAAGTCGCCGGCGTTGGCCGGCATGGCCGAAGTGCATTCAAAGCGCCGCCATGAGGCCGGATTGCCCGACAGATTGCGGATGGTACCCTGGTCGCCCCGAATGGACACCTCGGCGGCGCCGTCGACAACCACTTCTATGGTGCACTTGCCGCGGTCGCCACCGCCTCCGCCCACTATCGTCGCCCGGCGTTGAAAGGTCTGGGCGCTGGACGGAAGCGCGATTACGGCTGCGGCTGCAAAAACTGTGAGTAAACGATACATTGTTCTATCCCCCACAGTTGGAAGAAGCAATCGAGTGGCCAAAGGGGCTATGAGCCAAGCGCGTCGAGTACACCTCGGGCGGTGGCATGCCAGGAAAACTGCGCCGCGCGCAACGGCCCGGCGACGGCCAATCGCTGGCGCAGGGCGCTATCGGTCGCCAACCGATGCATGGTTTCGGCGATGGCCGCAGGGTCGCGCGGATTGAACTTGAGGGCGGCATCTGCGGCCAGGCTGTCCATCGGTTCGATGTCGGAGCAGGCGGTGGGAACGCCTGCCGCGAGCGCCTCGAGGATGGGCAATCCGAAGCCTTCGAAGAGGCTGGGGTAGAAGAACGCGGTGGCTCGCGCGTAGTAGTCGTAGAGCTGTTCGCGGGGCACCCAACCGGGGAATTCGACGTGATCGGAGAGCTGCATGCGGTCGCGCAGGGCATGCAGTTCGGCGGCATAGAAACCGTGGATTCCGCTGACCACCAAACGGTACTCCGGGTGGCGCTCGCGGAATCTCGCGAAGGCGCGTAGCAAGCCATCTAAGTTCTTATGTGGGTGCAAGGTAGAGACCGCGAGTAGGAAGGGCTCGGGGTGCCGGCGGGTGGCGATTTCGAAGAATTTGGGGTCCACGCCGGAGGCCACGGTGCGCACCTTTTCAGCGGGCACGCGATACCAGCGAAAGAGGTCGTTCGCAGTGGCCTGGGAGACGCAGACGACGCGGCGTGAAACCACGGCGCTCCAGTAGAGGAAGAAGTTCCAGAAGGGCAGGTCGAACCAGCGGAAGTACTCG
>JBDTPR010000326.1:0-7414 GCA_039932635.1 Candidatus Solibacter sp. | reverse complement strand
TTCAATCCCGTCGAATCCGTTGCGCCCCCACATGGTTGCGACTGGCAGGTACTACAAAACCATTCTACCACCGCCCGCGACAGGCGCCGTCCTATAATTAATCTATGCGTAATCGGCATCGCCTTCTTCGGACCCTTGTGGCCGCTACCGTACTTGTTGGCGGGCTCGCCGCGACCGCCGTCGCCGCCCCCATGACCAAAATCGCTATCGTGCTCAAGAATCAGTCGGGCAAACCGGTGGAACACGCCAGCGTGGTGGTCCGTTTTGTGCAGGGGCACTCCATCGTCAAACTCGGCAAGACCATCAAAACCACCTTCGAACTGCGCAGCAACCAGGAAGGGGAGGCTCGCATCCCCGCAATTCCACAAGGAAAAATTTTAGTCCAAGTGATCGCCAAAGGGTATCAAACGTTCGGACAGACATTTGATGTGACCGAAGACGAGAAAACCCTGGAGATCACGCTGAACCCGCCGCAACAACAGTACACCGCGCACTAAATTGCGCGCCACTCCATGATCTTTCCTCCCGAATCGATACACGAATTTCGCCATGACCTGGCCGACAAAATGGACGCTGGAACGCTCGAAGCCGCCGAGGGCTACCGGCAGGCGCTCACTGTCGATCCCAACGATCCCGGTTCACTGCGCTCGCTCGCGCTGATTGCCGAGGAGCAGGGCGATCGTGAGACCGCGGCCGATTTGGCGCGCCGCGCGATACGGGCCCACCCGGTCTCGCATGAGGGCTACCGGGTGCTCGGGCGGGTGCTGCCCGATGCCACGCTGGCCGCCGGGTACGGAGCGCTAGGCAAGCTGAAGCTGCACTTCGACCCGGAGGCCGAAGGGCATGTGCACCAGGCAGAACTATCGCCTGGAGCGGTTACCAGCGCCGTCGACGCGGAACCGGAAGCGGTCATCCAGGAGTTGGAGCCGCACCGGCTGCTGCATGAACTCTTCGTGGCCGGACTGGACCCGATTGAGCCTGCGCTGATCGACCGCGTGATCGCACGAGGAGCCGACATCGCGCCCTTGCTGATGGGTGTACTCAACGCCTACGGTGAAGACTTGCTCGAAGATAACGACGATGGCCTGGTGACCCGTTCGCTGGCTTTATTGGGCGAGATCGGCGACCCGGCGTTTCTGCCCGCGCTGGCGCGCTTCGTCCCGCTAGAGGACGAGACCATCGGCGGCGCGGCGCGTTGGGCCTTCCTGCGGATTGCGCGCCGGCGTCCGGTGGAGGCGCTGGCAGCAGTCCGGCAGCTCTCGGCCGGCGCGGAAGCCTTGGACCTGGCCGCGATGGCGCAGCAACTTTGTTTGATGCCGGACACTCCTGGGCGCGACGAAGTCCTGCTGGGGCTGGCCGCACACCTGGAGCAGTTCGAGGAGAAGGAAGAGCGCGACCTGGTGCTGGTCAGCATGTTGACCAGCGCGTACGTGATGCATGGCGGCGAAAGCGAAGCGGCGTCCACCATCGAAGCGCGCTACGGCGCGATGATCTCGCGTGAAGCGCGCAAGGAATTGCGCAGCTTGCGCGCCGAAATCGAAGAGGCCCGAAAGGACATTCAGGCGGCCGAGGAGCCCTCGATCTACGAAGTCTGCGTGGAGGGGTTCGACGTGGTGGACGAGGGTCCGTTCGAACACGAACATCCCAAGGTCGGCCGCAACGAACCATGCTGGTGCGGTAGTGGGAAGAAGTATAAGAAGTGTCATTTGGAGGCAGACGAAGGGCGGTAGAGTAAGCCTGGCGGTAGAGCAAACCTATGAGACAAAGACTCCGCGGACTCCTCACGATTCTAGTATTCGCTTTCCCTGCCCTGGCGGCAGATCAGGTAGTGCTGACCAATGGCGACACGATCACTGGCACGATCGTTAAGAAGGACGGCGATAAGCTCACCATCAAGAGTGAGTTCCTGGGCGAAGTGACAATGCCCTGGAAAGCCGTCAAAAGCCTGCGCAGCGATACCGCGCTCAACGTCGTGCTGCCTTCCGGCGAGACCGTGAAGGGAGCGATCGCAACCACCGGCGATCAGTTGCAGGTAGCTGCACCGGGCGCACCGAAGACGGCGCCGCTCGCGACGGTGACCGCGGTTCGTGACGATGCCGAGCAGCACCAATACGAACGGATGCTGCATCCCGGCCTGCGGGATTTATGGGCCGGCTATTTCGATATTGGCTTTGCGCTGGCCAGCGGCAATTCGAAGAGCCAGCTTCTATCCACGGCGTTCAACGCGGTCCGCGTCACGCGCAACGACAAGCTGGCCTTGTACTTCAACCAGGTCAATACCAAATCGAGTGTCAACAACATAACCAGCACCACGGCCAGCGCCCTGCGCGGCGGTTGGAAGTATAACCGGACGCTGGCGGGACGCCTGTTCGTTACCGGTTTCAACGATTACGAGCATGACCGGTTTCAGAACCTGGATTTGCGTTTTGTGGCGGGCGGCGGCCTGGGTATGAACCTCATAAAGAAGGAGAATACCCAACTGGATGTGGATAGCGGCATCAACTACCAGCGCGAAAACTTCATGAATGCGACGCACCGCGATTCCCTTGAAGCGAATTTCGGAGACAATCTTGCTTACAAGATGAGTAAGGCGGTCTCCCTGGCGCAATCCACGCGCGTCTTTGTGAATCTCACCAACACCGGCGAATACCGGGTGAACTTCGACTTCGGGACCAACATGGTGCTGAAGAGCTGGCTGGGATGGCATGTCACGGCGAGCGACCGCTTCATCAGCAATCCGCTGCCGGGGCGCCAGCGCAACGACATACTGCTTTCCACCGGGCTGCGATTGAGCTTCGCGCGCTGACCGGCGCAACCGGTTCCTTACGGTCGCGGCTCGGCCTCGGTATACTCCGTTAATATGCCGATGACTCGAAACGTCTGTCTCGCTGCCACACTGTGCGTAGCGGGCCTATTTGCGCAAGCCCCGGAATACGGGCCCGCCAAGGGCACGCTGGTGATTCAGGGAGGCGGCTCGTCCGAGGGCACTGGCATCGCCGAGACCTTCATCCTGAAGGCGGGCGGCCCGAATGCCAAGATCGTGGTGGTGCCCACCGCGGGCGGTAACCGCGATCGCGATGGCAGCGTGATCGTGTACAGCGGGGAGAAGGTGCTGGCCGCATGGAAGAAACGCGGCGCCAGCAACGTCCACATGCTGCACACGCACGATCCCAAAGTAGCCGATACCGAAGCGTTCGCCAGCATGTTGCGCGACGCGACAGGCGTCTGGTTCGACGGCGGGCGGCAGTGGAACATCGTGGATTCCTATGCCAAAACGCTGACTGAACGCGAATTTCATAAGGTGCTGGAGCGCGGCGGCGTGATCGGCGGCAGTTCGGCGGGCGCGACCATTCAGGGCGATTACCTGGTGCGCGGCGCGGTGGCGGGCTCGGAGATCGTGCTGACCACGGAGCCGGAGCATGAACACGGCTTCGCGTTCCTGCGGCGCAGCGCGATCGACCAGCACATCAACACGCGCAATCGCTGGGACGACATCATCCCGGTGATCAAGAAATTCCCCAGTCTGCTGGGCATCGGAATTTCCGAAGGGACGGCGATCGTGGTCACGGGAGATCGCTTCGAGGTGATCGGAAAGTGGAAGGTCGCGATCCACGACAATACCCGCGCCTACCAGCCCTGGGAGAAGCCGTACTATGTGATCTCGCCCGGCGATGTCTACAACATGAAGACGCGCCAGATCGAAAAGTATGGCACCGGCGTACTGGCGCCGGCTACGCTCGCACCTGCAAAATAGCGCCAAATGAAAAAGGCCTCCCCGCGAAGGGAGGCCTGGATAATGATCGACGGCGCCTATGCCAGGTCGAACTTTTCCTGGTGCAGCAGGGGATCGCTCTTCACGATCACCGGCTTGGACAGGATCTCTTCGATCTCTTGCAGGTAAGTGTTCTGGTTGCTCTTGAGCAACTTGGCCACTTCGGGCGACACACGCAGCAGGACATCCTTGGTATCCACGGCCCGCGCGATCTTCTGCGCTTCCACCAGAATCTCCGAAACCACGGTCTGCGGACTCTTCACATATCCCGCGCCTTCGCAGTACGAACACGGCGTACACAGGGTGCGCTCCAGGCTCTGCTTGACGCGCTTGCGAGTGATGGCCACCAGGCCGAAATCGTTGAACTGGAGAATCTTGTAGGGCGCGCGGTCGGCTCGCATACCCTCTTCGAGCGCCTGCATCACCTTCTGGCGATTCTTGCGCTCGTCCATATCGATGAAGTCCACCACGATGATGCCGCCCAAGTCGCGCAGGCGAATCTGGCGCACGATCTCCTTGATGGCGTCGGTGTTGGTCTTGACGATGGTGTCCTCAAGGCGGTTCGACTTGCCGACGTACTTGCCGGTATTGATGTCGATGGCCACCAGAGCTTCCGTCTGATTGATGACGATGTAGCCGCCGGATTTCAGCCAGACCTTGGGGCGCAGCGCCTTCTCCAACTCGGCGGTGATGCCGAACTCGTCGAAGATCGGCGTGGAGCGCGTGTACATCTTCACGCGGTTGACCAGCGCGGGCTGGAAGCGCTGCACGAAGCGCAGCACGCTTTCGTAGGCTTCCTCGTTATCCACCCAGACGCTCTTGTACGAGGCCGTGAGCTGGTCGCGGAGGATGCGTTCGACGACGTTGAGATCGTGGTGAATGAGCACCGGCGCGGGACGCCGTTCGGCCTTGGCGCGCATGTCCAGCCACAGGTTGTAGAGGAACATCATGTCGGCGCGCAATTCCTCTTCGGTGCGGCCTTCGCCGGCCGTGCGCACGATGTAGCCGCCGGAGATCCCGGTGCGGTTGCCCTGCAGAATCCGTTTCAGACGGAGGCGTTCCTCGTCGCTCGGAATTTTGCGCGAGACGCCGATGTGGTCCACCGTCGGCATGTAGACCAGGAAGCGGCCCGGCAGCGCGATGTGCGAGGTGATGCGCGCGCCCTTCTGTCCGAGCGGTTCCTTGGCGATCTGAACGATGATTTCCTGGCCTTCCTTCAACAGGTCGCTGATTGAAGGCAGCGGAATCTTGTCGCCGCGGTCCTGACGGTCGGGACGGCTTTCCGTCCGCTCCGGCCTGGATTCCTGCCTGGCCTCTGGACGACCCTCTTGACGGCCCTCCGGGCGACCCTCGGGACGGCCTTCCGGCCTGCCTTCGGGGCGCTGCACGGTGCGCTGTTCCCCGCCCGGTTCGACGCCGCGGCCTTCGGGACGGCCTTCGCCCTGGGGTCCGCGCTGTCCCTCGGGACCACGGTCGCCGCGGCCCTTGCGGCGGGTGCGCCGTGAAACGCGGTGCGGGTACCGGCCGCCCTGCTCGCGCAGCGTGGCGGTGAGGCTGGTCGGTATGCGGGCGGGCTCGGGACCTTCTTCGTCGCTGACCGCAACGCCGCCTTCTTGTTCGGCGCCTTCCTCGATGCCTTCCTCGATGCCTTCGGCGATACCTTCACCGGCTTCGCCATCGCCTTCCAAATCTTCTTCGCCTTCCGGGGCGCCCTCATCGGAGGCTTCTCCCTCCACGGCTTCTTCGGCGGCGGGCCCGGAATCTTCGAGGGCCACAAAGCCAGTCTCCAGTGAGACGACCTGGAAGGGCTGTGCCTCCTGCGCTTCCATGCGGGCCACGAGTTCTTCAGCCAGAGCGGCATCCGAGCGCTCAGACACCAGGGGCTCCAGTTCCGGCTCAGGAGCCGCAACGGCGACCACCACGGCAACGGGTTCCGGTTCCGCCACAACAACGGGTTCCAGTTCTGGTTCCACAACGGCGACGGGTTCGGGTTCGGCAACCACCACGGGCGCGGCGGCAACGGGCGCGGCAGCCGGTTCCGGCAGGGGTTCGGGTTCGGCATCCGCGGCCAACGCCTCGAGCACGGGAGCGGCGGCGGAAGCAAGCGTTGTGGTTTCCGAGGCTCTCGCGGCAGCGTCCAGCATGCGCTGGGTATGGCCTTCCATGCTGCCGGCGGCTTCGGCGGGGGTGAGCTCGACCTCGGGCTCCTCTCCGTAGATCTCGGTATCGGCGGCTGTGTCGGCTTCCAGTGGGCGATCGGGGCCGGTGTATTTGGCCAGCGATTCGCCGGGCAGTACGAAGAAATCGTCCTGCTCGGGATCGAAGATCACGCGAGGTTGCAAGGGGGCATCATCCACCGGTGCGGCTTCCGGAATTCCGGCCGCCGGCGATTGATAGCGCGATTCGCCTTCCACACGGGGCGAATAATACTTGGTATCGGGCAGACCAGAACGGCCGCGGTCGCCACCGCCGACTCCAGGTCCGCCGCGCTGTCCGCGGCCACGCCGCGAACGGCGTCCACGCCGATCGGCCTGATCTCCACCGCGGTCAGCGCCTCGGTCAGCGCCGCGATCTCCACCACGATCTCCACCCCGGTCGCCACCGCGATCGGGACGTCGATTGCCCTGATATCCGCCCGCGGGTCCGACCATTGCGCTCGCCGGAGGGCCAAGCGGGGCGGGTGGCGCCACATCGACGGGCATGGCATCGCCTTCGGCCGAGACGGGGCCAGGGGCATCGGCAACCGGCACTGCCACGTCCTCCACCAGAGCGGCAGCCAGCTGCGCGGGCGTGCGATCCAGCTTTAGGACCTTTTCTTCCACCGAGGTGACGATCTTGTCGTACTCGTCGTTATCCTCGAAGAAGTCGGATACATAAAGGAAGGCGTCGCGGCCTAGGCCGATATCGACGAAAGCAGACTGCATGCCCGGAAGGACGCGCGTCACTCTACCTTTATGAATGGAACCCGCCAGGGAATACTCGTTTTCGCGTTGATAGAACACCTCAACGACCTGATCGTCTTCCAGCACCGCCACGCGGGTCTCATGGCGATTCGACGAAATCACTAACTCTTTTGACATCAACTACCTCCCCGGAGCATGGAGAGGTCCGGGAGGAAGTGGTTGCGAGGGTAGGGCTGCAGGTCAACCGTTATCACGGCCTTCCCGAACGCAGCACCGAACTTACGCAGGCCGGGAGTGGAGAATCGCTTTCCTCATACACCACCCGGCGGGAACCACTCCTCTTACCCGGAACGGGCGTTTCCGCGCGACTTCCGCGCTTACGTGCCCATGTCCCGGGGGGTCTCTACAGGCTCCCGATAAACTTTTTCTACTCGAATGCCCCTTCCGGGAACATCCGGCTAATTCACAAATCTTCTGAGGCGGACATTATTAACCAGCCCCAGTGCCAGGAAAAACGTCCAGATACTCGAACCGCCGAAACTCATAAAGGGCAGCGGAATGCCGGTCACCGGCATGAGTCCCGCCACCATCCCCACATTCACAAGAATGTGGAAAAGCAGCAGGGCTGCCACCCCCATACATATATACATCCCAACCCGGTCTGGCGCCGTATGCGCATTCTGAACGATACGCATCACCAGCACAAAAAACATCGACAACAAAATCGTTACGCCTACGA
>JBDTPR010000325.1:0-7432 GCA_039932635.1 Candidatus Solibacter sp. | reverse complement strand
CGCACACGTCCTTCTTCTTCCGCTCCGAACTACAGGTGGTGAGCGATGAGGGTCTCAACGCCTATGGCGCGGTGACCTGGGGGCAGTTCTTCATCTACCAGGGCTTCAATGAGCGCACCGGCTGGATGCACACCTCGAGCGGCGTCGATGCGGTGGACGAGTATCTGGAAACGGTGGTGCAGAAGGACGGCAAGTACTTCTACAAATACGGCAGTGAAGAGCGCCCCATGACCGTCTCGCAGATCAGCGTGCCATACCGCAGCGGCGCGGGCATGGCGGAGAAGAAATTCACGGTCTACCGTACGCATCATGGCCCGGTGATTCGCGAAGCCAACGGCAAATGGGTGGCTATTCGCCTGATGCAGGAGCCCATCAAGGCGCTTCAGCAATCCTACCTGCGGACCAAGACGAAGGATTACAAGTCGTTCCGCCAGACTATGGAATTGATGGCGAACTCGTCGAACAACACCATCTTCGCCGACGCCGACGGCAACATCGCCTACTTCCACGGCAACTACATCCCCAAGCGCGATACCAGCTTCGATTGGACGAAGCCGGTGGATGGCAGCAATCCTGCCACCGAATGGAAGGGGCTGCACACGGTGGCCGAGTCGCTGCAGTTGCTCAATCCCAAGAGCGGCTGGCTCTACAACGCCAACAATTGGCCCTGGTCGGCCGCGGGCGCGAGCAGTCCGAAGAAGGAAGATTACCCCGCGTACGTGGAGAGTGGCGGAGAATCGGCGCGCGGACTGCATGCCATTCGAGTCCTTGAGAATAAGAAGGATTTCACGCTTGATTCGCTCCTCGCCGCCGCCTACGACACGTACCTCACGTGGTTCGATAAGCCTCTGCCTGCGCTGATCAAAGCCTGGGACGACGCTCCTGCCAGCAGCCCGCTGAAGGCCAAACTCGCGGCGCAGATCGACGCGTTGCGCAAATGGGATCATCGCTGGGCGCTGGATTCGGTGCCCACGTCGCTGGCCATCTTCTGGGCGGAAGAGGTGCAACGGCGCGCGGGAGGAGGGGGACGCGGCGCGGGTGGTCGCGGGGCGGCCGTCCAGGATGCGCCCCCCGCAACGCTACTGGAATCGCTGTCCGCCGCCAGCGACAAACTCGCCGCCGATTTCGGCAAGTGGCAGACCCCCTGGGGCGACATCAATCGCTTCCAGCGTCTCACTGGCGATATCGTGCAGCCCTTCAACGATGCCGGCGCCAGCATTCCGGTCGGCTTCCCGTCCGCCGTGTGGGGCTCGCTCGCCTCGTTCGGCGCGCGCGCCTATCCCGGCACGAAGAAGTGGTACGGCACCAGCGGCAACAGCTTCGTCGCCGTGGTGGAATTCGGGCCGCGCGTCCGCGCCCGGGCGGTCACTGCCGGCGGCGAGAGCGGCGACCCGGCCTCGAAACACTTCAACGATCAGGCCAAACGCTACGCCACCGGCGACCTGCGCGAAGTCTACTTCTACCGCGATCAGCTCAAGGGACACACCGAAAAGGAGTATCACCCGTAGGGCGATCGCCCGAGCGGACGCGCTAATGCAACGCTCCGTCAGAATTTGAGAATTATTGTGAGGGCTCATCAGAGCCGCGACCGTAAGGGAGCGGTCGGTATTCAGGGTCTCAAGGCAAGTTAGCAACCACTCCCGTACGGTCGCGGCTCTGACTGGGTTCACAATAATTCACGGCATCATACGGATGCGGCTCCGGTGGGTCGCGCCTACTTCGCAGTCGTGGTGGGGGCGGTAAAAATTCCCGTGTCTTCGGCAGCCGCGGCGGACGAGAGGGGGTTCAGAATCTTCTTCCACTCCAGGCCCGCCCCGGTCTGCTTGAGCATGCCGAAGGGCCCGAGTGCCCAGGCGGTGCCGGTGTTGCGCACAATCTTGTTGATGAAGAGCTGCCCGTCGGTGGGCTGGACGCTCCAGGTCTGGCCGCCGTCCTCGCTCAGCAGAAAGCCGATATCGGTGGTGATCCAGGCGCGTTTCTTGCTGTCGAAACCGATGGAGGAAAGCCAGGTCGGGGCCGGCGGTTTGCGCGCTTCCCAGGTGGCGCCGCCGTCTTTGGTGGCCAGGAGTTGACCTGCGAAGCCGACAATCCAACCGTTCTGGGCGTCCGTGAAAGTGATGCAACTGAGCGACCAACTGGCGCCGTTCACCTTGAGTGTCTGCCACTTCTTACCGCCATCGACAGTGTGCAAGATGGAGCCGGCCCAACCGACGGCCCACCCGTTCTGCGTGTCGTGGAAGTAAAGGGCTTCGAGCGAGAGCGCGGCGCTGCCGGAGTCCTGTTTGGCCCAAGTCTTCCCGCCGTCGGCAGTGTGCAGGATGACGCCATCGTAACCGGCGATCCAGCCTTCGTCGCCGAGCATCTGAATGTCGGTGAGGTTCTCCGTGGTGCCCGACTTGCGGGCAGTCCAGGTGACGCCGGCGTTTTCGGTGGCGAAGATGCTGCCATCGTCGCCAACCACCAGTCCGTGGTTGACGTCGTGAAAGGACACGGCGCGGAGGATGGAATCCTTAATGGGAATCTTGCGCTGCGCCCAGGTGGCGCCGTCGTCTTTGGTGACGAGTAGGAGGCCCTGTTCGCAAAGCACGTAAGTGATTTGATCGTTGGGCAGGGCGGCGTCGCGCATGTTGCAGGAGCGTTCGTCTGCCGCGAACGTCACCCGACTTACAAACAGGGGTATAACCCCGAGCGCGAGCAACCAGCCCACTCGTTTCCGTGTGGTCGTTGTCATTCTGATCTCTCCAGAAGGGTCGCGACCGATAAGCGCATCGGTGCGCCTAAACGAAGAAACGCTGACGGCGTGCGTTAGGTTACAGGACGGGGATAGCCCAATAGGGCTTATACACCCCAAAGATAATCGTCGGCGGAGCGGGCCAGGAACTCTTCACGCCCGCGCGCCAGAGCGTCGAAATCGAGCTGCAGGAAGCGCGGAGCGACCAGGCGGCGGAGCGCGCCTTCCACACGATTCTGGGGCAGCATGCCGGTGGCTTCAAGCAGTGCGCCGAGCATGACGATGTTGGCCACCTTGGTGGCGCCGATGGCGTCGGCGAGTTCGGTAAAGGGGAGGGCGACCATGCGGAGGTCGCGCCGCACGCAATCGGGCGGCAGTTCGGCGCCGTTGTAGAGGACCAGGCCGCCCTCTTCGACCACGGAGAGGAATTTACGCAGCGAGGGCTCATTCATGGCGAGCAGGACGTTGGGGCGCGAGACCAGGGGCGAATCGATGGGCTGGCTGGCCAGTCGCACGTGGCAATTGGAGGTGCCGGAACGCATCTCGGGGCCGTAGGAGGGGAGCCAGGAGACTTCGTAGCCGGCTTCCAGCCCGGCTTCGGCCAGGACTTCGCCGAGCATGAGGACTCCCTGACCGCCGAAGCCCGCGACTTTGATGCGCAGATCGAGCGCGGCGGGGGCTGCGACGGCAGGGGCGCCGGGATCGTCGCCCAACAGGTCGAGGAGTCCGGGGATGTCATCGAGCGCGGGGGCTGCGGCGTGGGCGGGACGGGGTTGCGCGTCTTTGGTGCGGTCGCGGCGGTTGCCGGTGGGGAAGATGGCGGCCATTTCGTCCTGTACGAACTGCTGGGCTTGGACGGGCTGCATTTTCCAGATGGTGGGGCAGGGCGAGAGCACTTCGACGAAGGAGAAGCCGAGGCCTTTGACCTGATTCTCCACGGCGCGCTTGATGACCTTGGCGGCCTGCATGATCTGCTTGTTGTTGCCGAGAGCGACGCGCTCTATGAAGACGGGGGCTTCCAGCGAATCGAGCATCTCGCAGACGTGCAGCAAATAGCCTTCGTTCATGGCGTCGCGGCCCATGGGGGAGGTGCTGGTCTTCTTGCCGAGCGGGGTGGTTGGCGCCATCTGTCCGCCGGTCATGCCGTAAATGCCGTTGTTGACGAAGATGACAGTGATGGGCTCGCCGCGATTGGCGGCGTGAATGATTTCGGCGGTGCCGATGGCGGCAAGATCGCCGTCGCCCTGATAGGCGATGACGATGGAGTCGGGGCGGCTGCGCTTCACGGCGGTGGCGACGGCGGGGGCGCGACCGTGGGCAGCCTGAATGTTGCCGGTATCGAAATAGTAGTAGCCGAAGACGGAGCAGCCGACAGGGCTGACGAGCACCGTTCGATCCTGGACGCCGAGTTCGTCGAGGGCGTGGGCGAGCAGCTTGGTCACGATGCCGTGGCCGCAGCCCGGGCAGTAGTGGGTCTGCCCCTGGAGTTCACCCTTCCGTTCGAAAGTGTTGTAAAGGGACTGGGGCCTTTCGTGAATGGGAACGTAGGTGCTAGCCATGAATGGTTACCTCCTGAGGCGCCTCGTGGTGGCGGGGATGCAGACTGTTGGGAAAGGTGCGCTCGATGAAGGCGAGGACGTCTTCGGCGGACGGCGCATTGCCGCCGACGCGGCTGAAAAATTCGATGGGGGCTGCTCCGGCGAGGGCGAGGCGGACATCGTCGATCAACTGGCCGGTGCTGAGTTCCACCACGGCGAAGGCTTTGGCGTGGCGCGCGAGGTCGCGAAGTTGCTGTGCGGGGAAGGGGTAGAGCGAAATGGGGCGAAGCAGGCCGGCGGCGATGCCGCGGGCGCGCGCGAGTTCGACGGCGGCTTTGAGGATGCGGCCGACGATGCCGTAGCCGACCAGGACGATTTCAGCGTCTTCGGTACGCCAGCTTTCGTAACGGACCTCATTGCGCTCGGCCTCCTGATATTTGGCTTCGAGCTTGCGGATGTGCTTCTCCATGTTGTCCGGCTCTAGATAGATGGAGCTGACGAGGTTGGCGCGCGTCTGCGCGTTGCCCTGCACGGACCACTCGGGCGGCGTGGGGAGGACGGCGCGGGCGGCAAATTCGACGGGTTCCATCATTTGGCCGATGAAGCCATCGGCGAGCACCACTGCGGGGTTGCGGTAGCGGTCGGCGAGATCGAAGGCGAGGGTGGTGAGGTCGGCCATTTCCTGGACGGAATCGGGCGCGAGGACCAGGGAGTGGTAGCAGCCGTGGCCGCCGCCCTTGACGATCTGGTTGTAGTCGCTCTGCTCCGGCGCGATGTTGCCGAGGCCAGGACCGGCGCGCATGATGTCGGCGATGACGCAGGGGAGCTCGGCCCCGGCGATGTATGAGAAGCCCTCCTGCATGAGGGAGATGCCCGGGCCGCTGGAAGCGGTCATGCAGCGTATGCCGGCGCCGGCCCCGCCGTAGAGCATATTGATGGCGGCGACTTCGGATTCGGCCTGGATGAAGACTCCGCCGGCGCGCGGGAGGTAGAGTGCAGCAGCTTCGGCAATCTCGCTGGCGGGGGTGATGGGGTAGCCGTAGAAGGCGCGGCATCCGGCCAGGACGGCGGCCTTCACGATGGCTTCATTGCCTTTGGTTAGTTGCTTTTGCATGGTGGTCTCCTACGCGGCGGCGAGACGGAAGACGCTGATCCCGCCGGGTTCGGGGCAGACGTAGAAGCAGATTCCGCAGCCGGTGCATCCCACGCCGCCATAGATTGCGGGATGGTAGCCGTAGTGGTTGAGCTCCTCGGCGAGGTGTAGGACTTTGGGTGGGCAGGCCGCTACACAGAGCCCGCAACCCTTACATTCTTCGGAGTTCATGTCGACCGTGCCACGGTCCGGTTTGCCGATCATCGCCATCTTTTCACCTTCCGGCCAGATAGACCCACTTAAAGTTGGTGCTTACCTGCTTCCGTTGTCAGTATATATCCAGACAAGCAGGTCTTCAACACTAATTTATGCGGAATCGTGCGCAAAAGGTTAAACTGGTCGCAAATGAAGAAATTCTTTTTGCCCACACTCCTGGTCGCCTTCCTGGGCACCCAGGCCACGACCGCTTTCGCCCAGAAGAGTTCTTTCGCAGGACGCTGGGACCTGGTCGTGACGCCGGCGACCGGCAATCCTTATCCCCAGTGGATGGAAATCACCGATACAGACGGCAAGCTGGAAGGACGTTTTCAGCCGAGAGGCGGCGCGTGGAAGCCGCTGGTTGCCGCAAAAGTGGAGAACTCGCACCTGATTCTGACCCTGAGCGCCGCGACGGACCGGGCTCCTGCGATGTCGTGGGATTTCACGGCGGCGGGCGCGGGCAAGTTGACCGGTGTGGAGAAGCGCGGCGAGACCGCGGGTCCGTCGATCGCGGCGATGCGCGCGCCGGCGCTGGATCGCCCGATGCCGAAGGCCTGGAGCACTCCGGTGGCGATCTTCAATGGCAAGGACCTGACGGGCTGGGAACCGATCGGCAATGTGAACAACAATAAATGGGTCGCGAAGGATGGCGAACTGGTCAACGACAATCCCGAGGTGACAGGCCAACGCGGTCCGGGCGCGGCGAATATTAAGACGAAGGACAAATGGCAGGACTTTAAACTGCACGTCGAAGTGAACTGCCCGGAGGGCGGCAATAGCGGAATTTATCTGCGCGGCCGGTACGAGATCCAGGTGGGCACGGAAGGCGGCAGCAATCCGAAGCAGGAGATGGGCGCGGTGTACAGCTATCATGCGGCGGATGGTAACGTGCCGCTCGGGCTGGGCAAGTGGACGACGTTCGACATCACGTTTGTGGGGCGCCGCGTAACGGTGGTGCGGGACGGCGTGAAATTGCACGACAACTTCGAGATCCCGGGTCCGACGGGTGGCGCGCTGGATTCGAATGAAGGCGAGCCGGGTCCGTTCTTTTTGCAGGGCGATCACCACGGCGTGATCCGGTACAAGAATATTACGGTTTCAGTGCCGAAGTAGCGGTATGGGAAAATGAAGATGCGGCGCGGTTGATGCCGAAGCGATATACAAGCAAGGAGTTGCTCACGTTGGCCCGAGAATTTGGATGGACTTTGGCCGGCGTCAGGGGTGACCATCACAACTTCAAGCACCCGGCGAGCCGGTTCATCGTCACCATCGTGCATCCCCAAAAAGATGTGCCAGTGGGGCGAGCGGTGGATACGGTGAAGAAAATCCGCCTGGAGATCAAATGATGCGATTTCTCATTATGCTGGAGCAAACCGAAACGGGCTTTGCTGTACAGGCGCCCGATTTGGCGATTGCTACTTTCGGAGAGAATATCGAAGCGGCCAAACTCGCGGCTCTTGAAGCGATACGAAGCAATCTGGAAACGTATCGGGAAGTCGGACAGCCGGTGCCGGAACCTCAAGACGTCTCAAAGCACCTTGAAAATCCTGAATTCCGGGATTTGCTGTTCGCCTACGTGGACGTCGCCGAGCCTCAGGGAAGAATCGCCGCGTAGACGGTCGGCAGGGAAGTAATAGGCCGCCGATAAACGCCGATCAACGCCGATAAAACAAGTATCGTTCTTGTGTTATCCGCGTTGATCGGCGTCCATCGGCCGCCGATTCTCTTTAGAACTGGTTCCAGAGGTATTGGTTATAGACTTCGTGGTGGTACTGCACTTCGGGCGCCTTCACGAAGGTGCCTAGCAGGCGC
>JBDTPR010000324.1:0-7452 GCA_039932635.1 Candidatus Solibacter sp. | reverse complement strand
TGCAGCGCGGGCGCGACGATGTGATACGGCTTCTCGTGCGCCAGTTGCAGGATGTACTCGCCCAGATCTGTCTCCACCGCTTCCAGCCCGTGATGCTCCAGGCGCTCGTTCAAGTCCACCTCTTCGGTGGTCATGGATTTGGATTTGACGATCAGTTTCGAGCCCCGCTGCTTGGCCAGTTCGAGCACGAAATCGGAGACCTCGGTGGCGTCTTTGCAGTACACCACCTTGCCGCCGCGCGCTTGCACGTTGCGCTCGAATTCTTCCAGGTAATAGTCCAGATTGTCGATGGCGTGCTTTTTGAGCGCGTTGGCCTGGGTGCGCAGTTCCTGGTACTCGGGGAGCACATCGTCGGACGTGACCTCGATGCGCTTGTCCTTCAGACGCCCGGTGGCCGTGTAGATGGCCAATTGCAAATTCGCATCGGCCAGCGTGTCATGAATCTTGCGATCGAATTCGACAGACATGGAATTAGCGGCTCGCCAGAACTTCGGCCAGGTGCATGGTGCGCAGGTTCAATCCGGCGCGCGAAATGGCGCCTTGAATCTGCATCAGGCAACTCGGATCCAGGCTCACTACGGTGTTCGCGCCGGTACCTACAATCGCCTCGATCTTAGTGCGTGCCATGGCTCCGGAAAGCTCGGAAAATTTCACGGAGAACGTGCCGCCGAAGCCGCAGCATTCTTCCGCCGGCTTCATCTCGCGCAACTCGAGTCCCTTGACGCGAGCCAGCAACCGTCGCGGCGCCGATTTGATACCGAGCTCGCGCAGCGCGTGACAGCCATCGTGAAACGTGACGATATCTTCCATGCGCGCGCCCACGTCTTCCACGCCCGCTACATCTGTGAGGAAGGTGGCGAACTCGTAGACCTTTTTCTCCATCGCGTGCACCAGGGCCAGGGTCTCGGGCTCCTTCTGGAAGAGGTCCGCGAAATGATGCGTGATCATCGCGGTACAACTGCCGGAAGGCACCACGATCTTTTCACTGCGCTCAAAGGTCTTGAGGAAATGGCGCGCCACCGTACGCGCCTCGGCGCGATAGCCGCTGTTGAATGCCGGCTGGCCGCAACACGTCTGTTCTTCGGGAAAATCTACCCGATAGCCCAGCCGTTCCAGCACGTCCGCCATCGCAATTCCCACTTTGGGAAAGAGTTGATCGACCATGCAGGTGACGAACAGCGAAACCTGGTTGCCCATGTAGATTCAAATTGTAACAGGTGATATCGAGCGGGGCTTCGCCGGCCGCGCATCCATGGTTTCGAGCAATCTGCGGCTGGCGTCCGACACCTCGCGCACGCCGCGATCGAATGCCGCCTGGTTGACTTTCGACGGTTTGCGAGTTCCCGAAATCTTGCGAACAAACTGCAGCGCCGCGGCGTCGAGTTCCTCAGGCGTCACCACTTCTCCGGCCCGGCGCAATACCTTAATGCTCCTGCACATGACCATATTTTACGCCGCCGGCAGCGGGCTAATGATTACAGAGGCACACGCGATCGTCAGTCACCGCCAACCGGCCTTCCTGCCACGCCAGCAGCGCCTCATCGACACTCTGTCCGACTGCCCCCGGCGATACCAGCGCGTGAATTCCATGCGCCGCCAGGGATACGGCCGCGCCCTGCCCGATGCCGCCGCAGATCACCGCATCGCACCCCTCCAGCATCTCGACGAAAGTGGCGTGATTGCCGCAAGCTTCCGTCCCGCGCACCCTTGTGGTGCGGGTGCCGCTCGCCAGTTCCACCACCACGAAGGCCGCCGACCGGGCCAGATGATCGCTCACGGAAACGCCGTCCGCGGTAGCAATCGCAATTTGCTTCACTTGCATGAAATATTACGGTAACTCATGGCGGCCGCCCCGCGTACCATGAATAGACGATGCGCCTTCTGCTCCTCACCCTTGTAGTGCCCGCCTTGCTGATTGCGCAGGACCCGCTCGACATCCTGCGCCGCGCCATGGAAACCGACCGCAAGAATCTGGAGATCTCGCGCAGCTACACCTACCTGGAACGCCAGGAGCAGCGCGACCTCGATTCCAACGGCACAGTGAAAAAGACCGAGAGCACCACCAGCGACGTGACCATTCTCGAGGGCTCGCCGTTCCGCCGCACCGTCGCCCGCGATGACAAGCCCTTGTCCCCGAAGGAGAAACTCAAGGAAGAAGAGCGCCTCCAAAAGAGCATCGAAGACCGCCGTAAGGAGACGCCCGAGGAGCGCGAGCGCCGCGTTTCCGAATGGGAGCGCAAGCAGCAAAAACAGCGTGATGCGCTGAAGGAACTGCCAGAGGCGTTCACCTTCAAACTCGTAGGTGAGGAGGCGGTCAACGGCGGCGACGCTTACGTGATCGAGGGATTGCCGAAGCCCGGCTACCGGCCAACCGACACCACCACTTCCATATTTCCCAAGATCAAAGTGAAGATGTGGATCGATAAGAAGGACTATCGCTGGGTGAGGATCGACCTCGAATCGCTGGACACCATCTCGTTCGGCGGCATTCTCATTCGTGTCGCCAAGGGCACGCGAGCCCGCATTGAAACCACGCGCATCAATAACGAAGTCTGGCTGCCCAAACGCGCCGAAGTGAAAGGGTCGGTGCGCATCGCGCTGCTGAAAGTCGTGCGCGGCGAATTCATTTTTACCTACAGCGAGTACAAGAAGTTTCAGACCGATTCGCGAATCGTCACTCCGTAGTGTGGACGACAATGTCGAGGCGTTTGCGCCACGGGTCCCACGTTATCAGCGCCACGCGTCCTTTCACCTCTGCGCTGGCGGGCTTGACTACCAGGTCGTTGCGCTCGTAGATGTACTTCAACGCGCCCTCTACGCCCCACGAGTGGAAGCCGCCCGGCGTACCCGAATAGATGAACCCATCCACCTTTTCCTTCGACGCGGCGAATTCGCTGACGCCCTTCATCCATGCGCGCACCTCCGCGGCCTTGGTCATCGTCTCGCGCCGGCGGATGCGCAATTCGCGCAGATCCATCGGCAGCCAGAGGGCCAGGAACACCGTGAGGGCCGCGGGCGTCACACCGGTGAGCGCGATCGCGAGCCCCGCGAAGGGGAGATAGCAATACGCGCTGAAAATCCTTCCTGGAAGAAATAGCACGGGGAAGAGAAATAGCGCCATCGCGGCGAGTCCGAACCACGTGCGGCGATTGCGACACAGAAGGGCGAGCAGCGGCGCCACGAATCCCGCGTACGGCAGCAGGAAAATGCGCCCCGCATAAAACTGGCTGGTCTTCGCCAGCGCCGCCCACGTGAAACGGAGGGTGTAATCGTTGTCCTTATTTGGATTACCCAGCATGCCCTGCACGCCAAATGAGAGCGACGTCAGGAAGAACGGCGCCAGTATTTTCCACCGGCGTTTGCCGAACCACACTTCGTAGGCCAGTAGCACCACCGGCAGCATGACCGCGAGTTCCTTCGATTTATACGCCAGCCAGAAGGCCACGAAGCTTACGATCCACCGCTCCGCCGTCCATGCCCACAGGCTTAATAGACACAAGGTTGCGCACAACACGTCGAAGACGTACATCGGTTTCCACACGTTGTCGAAGAGCGCCATGTGCAGGCCGAAGAAGAGGCACGCCGCGGCAGCAGCGAATGGCGCCGTACCCAACCGGCGCATCACCAGCCATAGCAGCCAGACATTGAGCAAATGCAGCGCGTGCAGCACCGCCACATACGGTGGGAAATCGAGTCCCGCAATCTCCTCCACCGCGTGGAAATAATAGTGCCCCACAGGCCGGAAATTGTTCGCCTGAAAAAGGGGCGAAACCGCGCCGTTCAGGAAATCCGCCGGACCCAGGTAGGGCGTCCAACTCAGATTGTCGATTTCATCGTCCTGAAAATACCCCCGATACGCCCCGGCATTGAGCAACAAAAACACCGCCGCGAACGCCAGGAACAAAATCAGGCCGCCACGTTTGGACACCGCTCCATGGTAGGACAGGCCTCCCGACCTGTCCACCACGCTAGCTCTTTCTTCGACTTTTATTCGCCCTGCGCTACACTGGGGCAATGCGCCTCGTCACCGGCCCCGCCGGCGCCGGCAAAACGGCACACATCCTCGACATCCTGCGGGCTTCGCTGCGCGACCCCAGCCCCGACGTGCGCGTCCTCGTGCCCACCGCCACCATGGCGCAGCACCTGCAAAATCAGCTCGCGCGCGAGAATTTCGTCTTCCCGCCCAACCTCATTCAGACGCTCGACAGCTTCCTCCCTTGCGGCATTCCGCAGGTCTCTCCGGCCGTCCTTCACCTGATCGTCGAACAGGCCGCGCTCCGCACCGCGCGCCCCGAATTCGCACGCGTCACGCGCTTCCACGGCTTCTGCAACGCACTCGCCCGCACCATCGACGAATTCGCCGCGGCGGCCTGCGATAGCGAGCGCCTCGCAATCGTCCTCCCCGACGTGCCGCTCGGCGACGCCTTCCTCGCGGTCTATCGCGAAGTGGATGCCGAACTCGCGCGCCGCGGTCTGTCCCTACGCGGCCGCCGCCTCGACCTCGCCGCCGCGAACCTCGCCTCGCACCCGCTCCCTGGCATACGAACCATCCTGATGGACGGCTTCCACGCCCTCCCCGACCCCGAACTCCACGTCATCGCCGCCCTGGCCGCGCACACCGAGCTCACAATCACCTTCAACGACGACGACCTCACGCCCAACCTCTTGGCGCGCCTTCTCGCCCTGGGCTTCAACCACGAGCGCCTGCCGTCACGCCGCCCGCGCGCCGCCTTCGCCGTCGTCAAGGCGCCCTCCATCGAACGCGAAGTCGAGGAGATCGCGCGCCGCATTCTCACCCACGCAGCCGCCCGCCCGTTCCGCGAAATCGGCATCGTGGTGCGGCCCGCCGATATCTACCTGCCCGCCCTGCGCTCCACCCTCGAGCGCTTCGGCATTCCCGCCCGCTTCTATTTCGATACGCCGCTGGAGCGTCACCCCGTAGTCCGCTTTCTCTCCGGCGCGGTGGAAGCCATGCTCGCCGATTGGGACCACGCGCGCACTCTGGCTGTCCTGCGCCTGGCGCCTCGCTTCGCCGACTTCAACCCCGCCGACCGTTTCGATTTCGACGTGCGCGAACAGACACCCAACGCCGGTCTCAGCGAACTCCGCGCGCACCTGCTGGGCGAGGAAGGCCAACCGCGCCCCGGCGCCGAACGCCTGCTGCATAAGCTCGATTCCATCGCCGCCATTGAAGAGTGGCGCGGGTTTCTGCTCACGCCGCTCAATTGGGCGGCGCGCCTCGCTACCCTGCGCGCGTTGTTCCGCCCGGCGCGCCCCGAATTCCAGTCGCACGAACTTGCGCTGCAATGGCGCAGCCAGGCGGTCGTGCTCAACCGCTTCGAGGAAGCGCTGCAGGAAGCCGCCGCTGCACTTGATCCGGCCCGCGAACTCGCGCTCGACGAGTTCTGGCGCGCGGTCAAATCCGTACTCCGCCTGAAATCCCTGCGCCTGCCCGATGGCCGTCGCAACGTCGTCCACGTGATCTCCGCGACCGAGAGCCGCCAGTGGTCCCTGCCCGTGATCTTCCTCTGTGGCATGGTCGAAAAGCAGTTCCCGCGCGTGCACCAGCAGGACCCGTTCTTCAACGACGCCGCGCGCTCGCGCCTCAACGCCGCCGGCATTCGCGTGCGCACCGCGCAGGAATTCGAGCGCCAGGAGCGCGGACTTTTCAACGCCGCCACCAGCCGCGCCACCATGCTCAGCACCCTCTCTTACCCGGAGTTCGATGCGCGCGGCGAACGCAATCTGCAATCCATCTACCTCGAAGATCTCTTCCAACCCGCCGAGGATTCCGTGGCCGTGCGTCCTGTGCCGCGCGCCCTTTCAACTGCGCGAGCCGCCGCCGTAATCGCCGCGCCAGACCTGCTGGATTACCTGCGGCGCCGCACCTCCAGCCTCTCGCCCACCGCGCTCGAAACCTTCCTGCAGTGCCCCTTTCAGTACTTCGCGGCGCGCCTCATGCGCCTCAAAACGGCGCCGCTGCGTCCTGAGAAGCGACTCTCTTTTCTCGAACAGGGCAACATCGTCCACGAAGTCCTGTCAGCGTGGTGGCAGCAGCCGCAGGAGATCACGCCGCTCTTCGAACGCGTCTTTGCCCAGCACCTGGCCGACGTACACATCCCCAACGGCTATCACACCGAGCGCCTGCGCAACGCCATGCTCGACGACCTGAAGCGCTTCACCACGCAGGACGCGTGGCCACGCGCCGCCTTCCAATCGCAGACCGAAGTCGCCTTCGATTTCGCGCTCACCAACGAAGAGATCACCGACTTGCATATCAAAGGGCGCATCGATCGCCTCGACGTCGCGCCCGATGGCCGCGCCTACATCATCGATTACAAGTACAGCGCCATCCAGCGCGTGAAGGACAAGTTGAAAAACCAGAACCTCATGCAGGCGCCGCTCTATATGATGGCCGCCACCGCCTTACAGGCGCGCCCTGCCGGCATGTTTTATCTCGGCGTGAAGGCCGGCATCGAGTACGCGGGCTGGACCGAATCCCCGCTGATGGATAGCCTCCCGCTGCCTGAAAACTGGCTCGAAGCCGCGCGCAGCAACACCTTCCGCATTGTCGGCGAAATGCGCCGCGGCCGCATCGACGTGCTGCCCGCCGACTCCGGCAGCTGCGGCTTCTGCGACGCGCGCGACATCTGCCGGGTGGAATCCGCGGACGCCGTGATTCAAGTGGAGGGTGCATGAGCGGCACTCCATTTACAGAAGACCAGCAACTCGCCATCGACGTATCGCAGCGCCACCTGGACGCCTGCGTGATCGCCGGACCCGGTTCCGGCAAGACCACCGTGCTGGTGGAATACTACCGCCGCCTGGTGGAGGCGGGCGTTGACCCGCTGAGCATCCTCGCAATCACCTTCACCGAAGAGGCCGCCGGCAACATGCGCAAGAAGCTCGCGCAGGCCTTTCAACAGCAGCCCGAAACCCGCGCCCGACTGGAACGCGCGTGGGTCTCCACGGTGCACGGCTTCTGCGCCCGCCTGCTGCGCGAAAACGCCGTCTTCGCCGGCATCGATCCCGAGTTCCGCGTGCTCGACGCCACCGAAGCCTGGCGCATGCAACAGGACGCCCTGAGGAACGCCATCGACGCGCTTTTCGCCGAGCACCTGGAGGCCATGCGCGGTCTCATCCGCGGCCTCACCAATTTCGAATTCGAGCCGGCCGTCCTCAGCGCCTACGATACGATGCGCGGCGCAGGGATACGCGTCGGGCAGCTTGAAGAGTTCCCTACACCTCCCGGCATCTCGCTTGAAGAGATCAACGACACCCTGATCGCGATTCGCAAAGAAAGCCTTTTCGGCTGGAGCGTGGCGCAACAGCAGCACCTGGAAAGCGTGCTCGAAGGCGCAGAGCGCGTGATCTCCGCCGAGAGCCCGCTCGACGCTTTGCGCGCCATCGCCGCTTTCGCGTGCAATAAGCAGAAGCTCAAGCGCGCCACCA
>JBDTPR010000323.1:0-7460 GCA_039932635.1 Candidatus Solibacter sp. | reverse complement strand
CGAGCGGATCATGGAGTGCGGATCATGGAGCAGGCCGTCCGCGGCGGATGTTATATACTTTAAGCAATTTGCCGCTGGGACCTGGGAGGGATTGTGCTACAAATTCGAAACGATCAGATGGCGGCTTTCCGGGCCGTTCGCGTCTGCGATTTCGAGACTAGACTCTGCTTACATTTGGAGCGCGAAATGAGCGCCACAAGTACGTTTCCGGGGCCGGCGTGGACGCGGGAACAAGTGACCCGCGGCGTCAAAGAAGCGACGGCCTACGGGCTGATTTCTGAAAAACACGTCGCCGGCTTCGTCGAGGCGACTTGCCTGCTGCTGGGCGGTTTCCGGCAGCGCGCGCTGCCCAAGCCGGCGCTCGCAATCCTGCGCAGTTATGGCATGGATCCAGAGCTGAAGTTGCGGCGCTATCGCGAATGGTGCGCGTCGGTGGGACGGGAGGCGGCGTGGCATTCAGCGATGTTCCGGTAGGAGCGACCGTCCAGCCCTGCCCGCTCAACAAACCGAAGCCGGAGTTCTGGATCGAGATCGAACTGGTGGGCGAAGACAACCGGCCGATTCCGTGGGAGGCCTACGAAGTCATTCTGCCAGATCAGGTGCGTGTCCAAGGCTATCTCGATGTCGATGGCTTCGCGCGCTTCGAAGGCCTGGAGCAGGGCGGAACGTGCCAGGTGCGTTTCCCGGAGTTGGATCGCGACGCCTGGGAGTTCATTTCGACCCTGTCCATGAAGAGCGCCTGAGCCTCACTGCACGCGGATCATCGAGAGCCTGGTTCGCAGTTGATCGGCCACCTCCGTGAATACTTCTGGCTGGCGGGCGCCGAATTCAAGGCGCATCCCGCTGCCGGCAGGCTGGTAAGCGTAGATTGCGAGGTCCGGACCGTTGTAACAGCGCGTGTCTGTGCCCGTTTTCGGCAGCGCGGTCAGGCCCGAGGCTCCCGCCAATTGGTCCAGCAACTCTTGGTCACCGGCCTCCGGCTGCCTGCCGGAACTGAACACCGCCGCATGGGGTAACACCGGGAGGCGGACGGATAGAAAGGTGCCGATGACCAGCAGCGATTCCAGGTCTTCGAAGAGCACTGGCAGAGTCTGCGGCAGGGGCCGTGGGACCCAGGCGTAGTAGTCGATGACCACGACCGGTGGTTCTGGCCTTGCGGGGCGCAGGTCCAGGTACCACTCCTGATCGCCGCCGCCGGTATTGCGCGCGATACAAAGGTACTCCGGGGGAGGCGGCCGGTCGGCTTCCGCATAGAACTCCTGGATGGCCCGGCAAGTGAAGTCAAAGTTGGAAAAGCGCCTCAGCATGGCGCCCGAATAGCTTCCCATCGACAATAGAAACTCCAGGTAGCTGGCGGGCAAGCGGTGACCGGCGAGATCTTCGAGCCGGGCGGCCTCATCAGGCGTTGCTCCACGCAGCGTTCTGGCGATGCCGGGATGATACTGTTCGACGAAATTGAAAATCCTTTCGAGCATCGCAATCAGACCGTGCAGAGCAGTTCGGGAACCTGCGTCTGGCAAGTCGCGCAGGAGGGTTCGGTCAAGCCATGTTTGGGGCGGCGGGTGGCGGGCGGACGGGTATCATGCCACTGTTCGGTCATTTCTACGCTCACAATGTTAGCCAGTACCACGGCCCCGCCTACACCCGCGTAGAGCGCTTGTAGCAACTTGGGAGCTGCGCAATTCCCGTGAGGGTTTGACCCAACGGCGGCCGGCGTGAGGGGGATAGCCGGCGCCGCGCCGCTCCAGTTGACCAGCGCCGCCGGGAAGACCGCGGCAACCGCACCCGGGTGGTTCACCGCCGCCGCTTGCGTGAGGGGATCTCTCGCGGCTGCTCCTGAAACAGCCAGGTAGATCCGCTGCGCCCCACCTGCCACGGTCACAATCATTACGCCGATCATACACATTGCATTGATTGGCGGACCACCGCCGGCGAGATAAGCGGCGTAAACTCCATCGAGAGAGAGTGAGAAGGCATTGCAAAGCGCTTTCGAGGCGGCTGTTTCTTCCATCTGCGCGATGTGGTGAGCGTGTGCGGCAGCAGCAGCGGCGGCAGCAGCAGGTCGCGCACACGGCACACGCGGCACTCCGAAGCGGGCCGCTGGCTCGCAGATATAGCGACGGACAGTTGCGTCGACTAACACGTCGAGCAGTGCCGCGGGAGGCGGCTCCTTATAGCCGACCGGCCACCGCTGCGGTGGTGGACCAGCATCCAGGAGGCTGAGTCTCCAGTCGGCCGAGCCAGCGACGTCCACCCGCGGAATCCTTGTATCGGCCTGAGCATCAAGGGTGACCGCCGTCAGGCCCCGAGGGTAATCGTGCACTGCCGCACCGGCCGCCGCCACGCCTGCCGGAGCCGGAATCGCCGTAAGACGAATCGTGTCCGGGGGGGCCCCCCTGTAGGCGCAGTCGATGTAATGCAGCACGTGGTTCGACAAACTCGCTTTGAACGAAATGCGGAGAGCCTCGGCACCCGTATTGATCGCCGCTGCCCCCGCCGCGCCGGCTACCGGGATAAGATGGACGGAATACCCTGTGGCGGCCAACAGTGCGACATTGAAGTTGATGACAGTGTCGGGCATGGCTTCTACTCTCCACTCGGCCCGGGTGGGCGGTTTTGCGAGGGATGCGGACTCACCTGATCGTGAATCTCCAGGAGTTTCGCCAGGGTCGCTTCATCGGCGGTTCCGGTCTCGGCGATCCCGCAGTCCTTTTGAAAGGCCGTCAAGGCCGACTGCGTGGCTTCATCTTCCACGCCGGTGACCGAGCCCTGGAGATAGAGCAAGTTGATCAGGCGCATTTGTACGCCCTCGATGGTATGAACCGGCCACAAATGCTGGAACTGCAACCGCATGGTCTCGTTCTTCGGTCCGATGGTGAGCAGGCCCTCGCGCGGTTTGGGCGGTACGTATTCCTGTAGCACTCCTTGCGCGTCGGTGACACCCTTCAGGGGAGCACCGTCGTCGATCACAAGCGTGTACGCCTGCGCGGCGCGCGCGATGCCCGCCTCGTATAGCTGCAATCGGAGCACGGGGGGGATGCCGCGGCGGCGGAAGCGGTGCCGCTGATTGGTGGCGCAGGACGCGGATTTTGGCCGCAGATCGGGCACCACCACCACATCGCCCGGCCGCAAAATGTTGGGATGCTCCCGGGTTTTCCGCAGGCCAGCATTCGCCCCATCCAGCCAGATGGTGTCCGGGAAATGGCCGGTGTCGAATGCCAAGCTGGTGACGCCCTCGCCCGACTGTATGGTGTGTGCGCTTGGCATTCGCTCGACCCTGCTCCGAGGATTATACTACGCCACCTACCGCCGGTCAGATCCGTACAACCATGAGGCGTTCGTTTCGTTCAAAACGAAGCGCTTGCCGTCCCAGGGCAATATCGTTAGCTATATCAGGTGCAGTGCAGGACGGGGATACGGTCCGGGCTTGGCGCCGGCGAGCATTTACGAGAGTTTATTCTATTGAGCCGACATTCTCTAGTCCTGTCGAGATCTTTAAGAGTGGACCTTTCATTCGAGTTAGCGTTCAACACGTGTGGATGGTCGACGTGACCTCTGGAAGGATTGTCAAGAAGTTCACGGAGAGCGACGAGGTCGCAGCGGCGATCGCCGCTGATCGACGACGTGCTCAAGAACAGGAGGACATGCGCCGACAACCTAGCAAGGGCCCGGTTTTGAGCCCCGATCCGATCGTTGGTCCGTCGGTTGCGCTTGGGGTTGAGCCGCGGTGTTCTTCCGAAGTGTTAAAGCTTGGTGTGAGTAGGGATGTCACCTTCGAGGTGTTGGTGGGGTTGGATGGCGCCCCGAAAATGACCCAGTGCGTAGCGGACATCCCCTATTGATCCCTCCAGCAACAGTTGCATTGGAGAAATGGACATTCGTTCCAGGAAACATCCGTGGCGTGTCAGCTGAGATGAAAGTCGAGGTCAAGGTTACTTGCCGCCCTCAAAATGAGCGGTGATCGTCGAAGCTGATTAAGGCGAACCCAAGGTCTGCCCCCAAGCAGAAGTGTATCCCGCACCAATCTCTTGCTGGCTATATCTACTATTATCGGTAGCTTGCCCGGCGTGATAGACTCGCGGAGAGTCCACTTATGATGCAGAATCTCTTCAGCGGCGTCGTCATTGCGGCGGCACTCGCTTCATCCGTGGCCGCGCAGTCCAAACCGATCTTCTCTGAGAATTTCGAGTCCGGCAAACTCGACCCGTCGATTTGGGACGTCCGGATAATGGGCACGGCGACAATCGTGGTTGAGCCGGTCGAAGGAGGCCACGGCAAGTATGCCTTGCACGCTCATTATCCCGAAATGACGCGGGGCGCCTACGCGATGGTTATAGCGACGCACCTGCCTGAATCGCTGAAAACCCACGTCTTCGGCAGGGCGTATATGAAAATTACTGGAACCATACCCCCGAGCCACAATCCCTTGATTATCAGTGGTGAACCGGGTTGGCAGATCTCGAAGTTTTACGAAATCGGCCTGTCGCGCGGCTTCTGGATGCCATCCTACCAAGAAAACAAATCAGCTGCCGGGCAGGGAAGAGGCGAGATCACGTACCGCTCTGAAGTGGCTCCTCCATCTGACAAATGGTTTCTTCTCGAGTGGGAAATCAATGACGATCCGGCGAGCATGACCCTTTGGGTCGATGGCCAAATCGTTGCCAACAAGATAGGGACAGAAACCGTTGATACGGTGACCTACAAGTGGCCGAAGGACTCGACAACAAATTCGAATCTCGTCGGCGGTTTCAAGGAATTTGGATTCGGCGTGCGAGCCTGGCAAAATCCGATGACCGGCTTCGATGTTTATTACGACGACATCGCTCTCAGCACATCCCGGATCGGAAAATAACCCGCTTAGGCTTTTCCCTCAGCCTGCCTGCCACGTTGACCATCCCCCCGGGGTTCATTAAGCACAACCGTCTCCGCATCTATCTCCGTCGTAGCGGCCAACACTCCGGTGACCGTCACCGCGTCCAATAACAACTCCTCCAAGGGTGCGACGGTCACCGGCGACGGTGCATCAGGAGTGTCGTTTGTTATGTCGCATCTGGTAGATTTGAAGGGCAGAATCAACACCCGGAGGGTGAATGCGCATAGGGCTCTTGCTTGTGTTAGCAGCGTATGGTCACGCAGCCAGTGACTATACCGGTCAATTGGGATATCGGTTCGAGCTGATGGAATCAACACAGAGGTACGTTGCTGACGGCCCTGGTCACAGGGTTTCACTTTCCAGCAATCAGGTCTCTTTGACGCTGCGTTCGCGGCAGATTCACATGACTTTTGAGGGAGCGCGGCGAGGCGTCACTTTAGCGGCGGAAGACTTGCTGCCCGGCCGGACCCACCATCTGGAGGGAGCCGACCCGGCGGCGTGGCGGACGGGTGTGTCCGCCTACCGCAAGGTCCGCTATAGCGAAATCTATCCCGGCATCGATCTGGTCTTTTACGGCAACGGCAAGATGCTGGAGTACGATTACGTCTTGCGCCCCGGGGCCGATCCGGCCTCGATCCGCATGCGAATCTCGGGTGCCGACAAAGTTCGTATCGATGCCGCGGGAGATCTGGTCCTGGGAACGGGCGAGCAGGATGTGCGATGGAAGCGCCCCGTAATTTACCAGCCTGGTGAGCAGTCCCGAAGCGTGGAGGGCCGGTTCGCGCTCGACAACCGTGGCTTGGTGCGCTTTCAGGTAGGGCCCTACGACCGTAGCCGCGAGCTCGTGATCGATCCCGTGCTGGCCTATTCGACCTACCTGGGAGGCACGGGCAACGAAGCCATACGCGCCGTGGCCGCCGACAACGCAGGGAACGTCTTTGTCGCAGGTATCACGACAACGCCGAGCCTGCCGGTATCGCACGCGGTTCAGCCGGCATACGGCGGCAATACGACAGCGCTGATCAACGGCGATGCCTTCGTGGCGAAGTTCAATTCCACTGGGGCTTTGGTTTATCTGACGTACCTCGGCGGCTCCGGGGATGATTTCGCAACGGGCATCGCGCTGGATTCCGCAGGGAACGCCTGGGTCACCGGCGGGACCAGTTCGTCGAATTTCCCGGTCTCCGCCGCGGCCTTCCAGCGTACCTATGGCGGGGCGGGCGGCAATGGTTTGATGCGCATGGGAGACGCGTTCCTGTCGAAGATTGGACCCAACGGCGACGCCTTGCTCTACTCCACCTATTTGGGAGGCAGCTTGGACGATGTCGGCACGGCCGTGACTCTGGACAGCGCCGGAAACATCTACGTTACCGGCTCCACCCGGTCGCGTAATTTTCCCGTGTTGCAGCCGCTGCAAGCGGAGTTTGCCGGAGCCGGAGGCGAGCAGGAATTTCCAAAGTATGAAGTGGTGCCATTTGATGCTGGCGACGCGTTCATCACTAAGTTCGCCGCCGCCAATCAGGCGATGGTGTATTCCACCTATCTAGGCGGCAGGCTGGATGACATGCCAACCACGATCGCGGTGGATTCTGCCGGCAGCGCGTATATCGCCGGCCATACGCTGTCCACCGATTTCCCGACGACAACGGGCGCCTACCAGCGCGTGAACCGGGGATCGAACCTGGATGAGAACATCTTCTGGAATTTCGGCGACGCCTTTATCGCCAAGCTGAATCCGGCTGGGAACCAGTTGGTCTACTCGACGCTGCTGGGCGGGACCGGCGACGACTTCATCTCCTCGATCGCGCTCGATTCCACTGGGGCCGCCTACGTGACTGGGGCCACGTGCTCCACAGACTTTCCTTCTACCGTGGGCGTCTACCAAAAAAGCATGAGAGGTCCATCCAGTGCTCCGGTTGCGGACGTGCTGATTGGCGATGCGTTCCTGGCCAAGTTGAATCCGACAGGCACTGGCCTGGCCTTTTCGACTCACCTGGGCGGGACTGGGGACGATGCCGGGACCGCCGTTCGATTGGACGCCCTGGGTAATGTCTACGTGGCGGGCTTCACCGATTCGAATGATTTTCCCACCACTGCGGATGGCCTCCAGCGGGCCTTTGGCGGGCGCGGACAACAGAATCAGAACCAGAACTACGGGGATGGGTTCCTCGTCATGTTCGATGCCGCGGGCGCAAAGCTCACCTACTCGACATTCTTCGGAGGATTGTTCGACGACGAAGTGATGGCGATGGCCCTCGATGCGACGGGCAACGTTTATCTGGGTGGTTCCACGGTCTCGAGAAATTTGAACACCAAGAGCGCCTTTCAACCGGCTTACGGAGGCTTCAACAACGTAAGCCGCGTGCATGGCGATGGCTTCCTAACCGTGATCTCCGGGTTCCCGACACCGCCGCCGGTGGTGACCGGGCCGAGCGTCGCCGGCATTACCAACGCCGCCAGTTTCGGTGCGGGAGTAGTGTCCCCGGGCATGATCTTCACGCTATTCGGAAAAGGCGTGGGACCCGATGCCGTTGCGGGGGCCGCCCTCGCACCCAACGGTACACTCGCTACGCTCATCGCCGAGACG
>JBDTPR010000322.1:0-7472 GCA_039932635.1 Candidatus Solibacter sp. | reverse complement strand
TGCGCCTCGGTCCAGGTGCCGGTGCCCAGGTTGGCGCAAATGTACGGCTCCGTCTTCACCGCTTCCACGTAATCCAGAAACTCGTGGGTGCCGAAACGATTGCTTTCCACCGTGCCCCACGCCATCTCCAGGCGCGGCGGACGCTGGTCGCGCGGACCAATACCGTCGCGCCAGTTGTAGTTCGATGAGAAGTTGCCGCCCGGCCAGCGCAACAGCGTCACATTCAGTTTGCGTACCGCTTCCAGCACGTCCTTGCGGAAGCCCTTGGCGTCGGAGAGCGACGACTTCTCATCGAAGATGCCATCGTCGATGCAGCGGCCCAGGTGCTCGATGAAGTTGCCGTAGAGCATCGGGTCGATGTCGCTGATGACGCGCTCGGTGTCGATCTTGACGCGTGCCTTGAGGCCCGCCGTCTGGCCGCGCAAAATGTACGGGGCGCCTGCCAGGGTCAATGCGAAGTTGCGGCGTGAAACGTTCATAGTCTCTCCAGAAAATTAAGGAAGCGTTCCTGCGCGCGGCCACCCGCTTCCCACGCCATGGTGGAAATCTGCAGGGAGGAGCGGCCGGTGGTGCCGTGATACGAAGCGGCGCAGCATAGCTTAGCTGTGACGATAATTGACAGCCCCATGGAAGTCAATTCGTCCGCCGCTTATCTTCCAGTCAATGGACGGCTAGCCAAGGGGGCAAGGATCGGCAGCGCGATCGGGTAAAATGTATCCTTCATTGCAATTACTCCTGAGTGTTTTTTACTGGTTACGCCGCGCGCAACCTGCACTCTCAAGAGACGGCGCATGTCTTGCCACGGTGACAGAAGCACGGTTATCGGGACTGCGGGTAATAGCCCGCCCGCGTTCTGACCGTCGCGCCGGGAACGTTGGTCTCGACGCGAATACTGCGGAAGCCCTTGACCTCCGTGTTTTCGGGTGTGTACCCGATCACATACTGATTCCGAATCTCATGGGCGATTTCGGGCGTGATCTGCTCGATTCCCACCACGTCGGCCGGGAACCACGACCGTCCGCCCGTGGCCAGCGTGAGCCCGTCGAGCGACGTTTTGGCGCGCTCGGCGCTGGCCGGTTGTTCGGAGCCCAGAATGCCAATTGCATAGATGATCACGTTGCTCAACTGCGCCGCGCGGATCAGGTTTTCCTGCTTCTGTATGCTGCTGTTATCTTCGCCGTCGGTAATCACCAGCAGCACCTTCTTATCCTTCTTGGAGTGCGCCCGCAGGTGGTCCAGGCCGACCGACAGCGCGTCGCGCATCGCGGTCTCGCCCTTGGATTCGAATTTCCGCAAGCTGCTCTCCAGGCGCTTTGCGTCGGTGGTGAAATCCTGGGTGACGACGGCCTCGTCGCTGAAGTTGATCACGAAGACTTCATCATCGGGGTTGGATGCTTTCACCATGGCGAGAGCCGCCAGATTCACCCGATCCCGCTTGTTGAACATGCTCGCGCTGGCATCGATGACCAACCCCAGAGAAATGGGAACATCCTCCTGTCGGAAGACCTTGATCTCCTGCTTCACATTGTCCTCATATACGGTGAAAGCGGTTTGCGGCAGGCCTTTCAGGACCCGACCGTCCTGGTCGAAGACCGAGACGTTCAGCGACACCAGGTTCGACTCCGTGCGAAAGGTGGTGACCGGGTTTTCCTGCGCAAGGATAAGAGCAGTCAGCGGGAAAGCTGCGAGGGCGAGGCGCCAAAACATATCCATTGGCAGGGCACGTTATCAGCCAATCCGCTGACCCATCGCATTTGTGCAATATCGAACACACTCCGACGGAGCGAAGTCGGGAGCACCGCTTCGTGCATGGACATATACTGAGCGTGTGAACCTGTCTAGGCGTGCATTCGTAGGAAGCCTGGCGACCCTGCCGTTGTTCGCAGCGGACGAACCCTGGATCTCGTTGTTCAACGGGAAAGACCTCGCGGGCTGGCAGCCCAGTGACCACAAGGACGCGTGGAAAGTGCGCGATGGTCAGATCGTGGCGGATGGCGGCGTGTCCCACCTGTACTCCACCGGCCGCGACTTCAAGAACTTCGAACTCGAAGTGGAAGCACTGGCGCAGGACGCAGCCAACTCCGGCGTCTACTTCCACACCGCCTATCAGGAGACCGGCTTCCCCATCAAGGGTTTCGAGATTCAGATCAACCACACGGCGGGCGGCGAAGGCACGTACCGTGAGCGCAAGAAGACGGGTTCGCTCTACGGCGTGCGCAACGTCTACAAGCAGCTTGCCAACGACAACCACTGGTTCAAATTAAACGTGCTGGTGCGCGGCAAGAACGTGCAGGTGCGTCTCGACAACATGCTGGTGGTGGATTACACCGAGCCTACTCCGGCCATCATTCCGCCCGGCCCCGAGAAGGAGCGCTTCATCGACCGCGGCAAATTCGCGCTGCAATGCCACAATCCCGGCTCCGTGGCGCGCTTCCGCAGTATCCGCGTGCGCCCTCTGCCCGACGATGCCGCCGCGCCGCAAAGCTCCGCGCCCGAGGTGGATGCCACCTTCCGCAAGATCCTCGATGTGGGGCGCAATAATTTCCCCGTGGTGGATTATCACGTTCACCTGAAGGCCGGCCTCACCCTGGAGCAGGCGCTGGCGAAATCGCGTCGCGACGGCATCGGGTACGGTATCGCCGTGAATTGCGGCAAGGGCTTCCCCATTGAAACCGACGCCGGCGTGATCGCCTTCCACGAGAGCATGAAGGGCCAGCCGTGCTTCATCGCCATGCAGGCCGAAGGCCGCGAGTGGATGGATATGATCAGCCGCAAAGCCGCCGGGCTCTTCGACTATATCTTCACCGACTCCATGACATGGACCGATGGCCGGGGCAAGCGCATGCGCACCTGGCTGAACGACGAAGTCGGCATGATCGCCGATCCGCAGGAGTTCATGGACACGCTGGTGGAGCGAGCCGTGGGAATTCTCGAAGGCGAGCCCATCGATATTTACGTCAACCCCACCTTCGTCCCCGACCAGCTCGCCAAAGACTACGACAAGCTCTGGACCCCCGCACGGATGCAGCAGGTGGTCAACGCGGCGGCGAAGAATAAGGTCGCTATCGAATTGAACGATCGCTATAAGCTGCCGGGCGCGGCTTTCGTCAAACTGGCCAAAGCCGCCGGCTGTAAATTCACCTTCGGCACCAACAACACCGGACCAGGCGATCTGGGGCGCAGCGAATACGGCCTCAAGATGATCGACGAGTGCAAGCTGCAGTGGAACGATTTCTTCGTGCCCGGCGCCTTTTGGCCGAAAGCGATCGATCGCAAAGGCGACCTGCTGAAAGCCTGATCGGTTGTGCCAAACTAGTCTAGTGATTGGCCGCACGATTTCGCACTACCAGGTAATCGAAAAGTTAGGCGCCGGCGGGATGGGCGACATCTACAAGGCCCAGGACGCGCGCCTCAATCGCATGGTCGCCATCAAGGCGTTGACCAATGCCAGCGCCGGCGATAGCGACCGGCGCCGCCGCTTTATTCAGGAAGCGCAGGCCGCAAGCGGCCTGAATCACCCCAACATCATCACGATTTACGACATCGTCTCGATTGACGATTGCGAATTCATGGTGATGGAACTGGTGTCCGGCAAGACGCTGGCCGACCTGATTCCGCCCGGCGGAGTGGGTGTCGCCAGGACCTTGCAGTACAGCACGCAGATGGCGGACGCGCTGAAAGCGGCGCATGCCGCCGGCATTGTCCACCGCGATCTTAAACCCGGCAACGTCATGGTCACCGATTCGGGATTGGTCAAGATCCTGGATTTCGGACTCGCCAAAATCAACGTCGCCACCGAACTCACGGACGAGACGCAGACCATTGGCGCCGCGCCGCTCACGGTCGAGGGGTCGATTCTGGGCACGGTCGCGTACATGTCGCCGGAACAGGCGCAGGGCAAGAAGGTGGACGCGCGCAGCGACATCTTTTCCTTCGGCGTCGTGATGTACGAGATGCTTACCGGTACGAAGGCGTTCGCGGGCGATTCGGCCATCACCACGCTCACCGCCATCCTGCGCGACGAAGTGAAGCCGGTCACCGACCTGGTGGCCGAGGTGCCGCCGGAACTGGTGGAGATTATCACCCTGGCGCTGCGTAAAGATCCCAAGGATCGCTGGCAGAGCACGCAGGTGATGTACACCGTGCTATCGGGACAGAAGGCGCGTTTCGATTCCGGCATAATCAGCAATCCTGGCTTCATACCGCCGTCCGGAATCCGTCCGCCATCGGGAGTGCGTCCGCCTTCGCAGCCGCCATCCTTTCCGCCCGTGCAGCCCTCCGCTCCCGGTGGACTGCCGCCGGCCGCGCCGCCCAAGAAGTCGAAGAAGTGGCTCTGGATCTGCATCGGCTTGAGCTTCGCGTATTGGGGCATGTGCAACAGCGACAAGAGGGAGCGCGCCAAGCGCAATAGCGAATCGCCGTCGGTGACCGTCGAGCCCGGCGCGTCGGTGGCCATCCCCGGGGCGCCTGGGAATATCGAGATCCCTGGTGTGACGGTGAAGAAATCGAGCGTGATCACCAATCAGAGCATCATGGACATGGTGGAGGAAGGGGTGCCGGAGGCCGTGATCATCAGCCACATTCGCGCCTCGCGTACGAAGTTCGACCTCTCCACGAATCAGATCATCAAGCTGTCGAAGGCCAAAGTCCCACCCGCGGTTATCGAGGTGATGCGCAATCCGAAGCCCGAGACGCCGCTGCCCGAAGCGCCTGCCGCGGGTGCGGTCCCCGCGCCTGCTGCGCCCGTGCCGCCCGTGGCCCCGGCGGGAGCCACCAGGCAAGTCCCGATCCTCGGCGGAGTCCCATTCGAAATTACTCTCATGGAGGATGTGCCGAACGATCCCGCACCGGGCATGCCGCTGCACTTCCAGGCGACGAAGGATTATCACGTGAGCGGCTCTGTCGTGATCGCGAAAGGCGCAGTGGTTACCGGCGAGATTCTCGCGGGCAAGAAGGGAATCCTTGGGCGGGCCGCCAAACCCATGTACCGCCTGACGACTGTGGACGCGACGGACGGCACCAAGCTCAAGATCAAGTCCACGCCCGGCCGCAGTGACGACAGGAACGAGCGAAGTATCGAGCCGCCCGGCCATCGCGGCAAAGAAAACCTGGCGCCCGCCGGCAGCAGTTACCTGGCCTACTTCGACGGAGACCAGACGGTCACAGTAAAGAAGTAGGTCTGCCCGTCTGGGGGACTCATGAAGTCCGCCCCAGGCGCCGCCGGAAGTCGGTTCACCGGCCCACGCCCCAATATTCACTCAGAATCCGCCGCGGAGAAATGATGGTGAGGGCGAACTACGGGAAAACAGACGGTTCGAGGGGAAGCGCGCGCCGCGATGACAGTTGGGGCTCGAGAACGGGGGCCGGCCGCTGACCGGGCTCCGGGTCGGTGTTGCAAACATTGGGTTCCTTGGGTTCGTTTCGCATATTTGCTGTAGCTTCGGGTGTGAGTGGCGCCGGGCGGTTGGCGGTTTTGCGCATGTGGGCGATACCGCGGAGTGCGCGGTGGTAGGCGTTTTGGAGCCGGACCTGATAGCGCTCAAGGCGGTCGAGATGCTGGATGTTGGCGGGGTCGCGAAAGGCTTCGGCGACCTGTGCGATGGCGCCCATGTCAGGCCACTGATCGAGGCTGTTGGCGAGTAGGGAAGTCTCGATTGCCATGCAGCGGCGGAGGCGCCAATAGGACGCTACCATTTCCTCGATCAGGGACATCTCGACTTCGTCAACGGGGCTGAAGCGTTCGAGCGTCAGGTTGAAGAGTTGGTGGAACATCTCGGCGGATTCATTGGGAAGGACGATGATGTGGGAGAGCAAGCCGTGGCGGAGGGCGTTGCGGGAGGCGATGGATTTGCCTTCGGCGGTGACGGGTCCACGGGAGCGGGCTCCATTGGCGCGCGCGGCGGCGCTACGTTTCTCGGAGATCATAAGTACCTCTACGAGGGTGATGTTAGCGCCGAGACTCCGGGCTCGCTGCGTGGATTTGGGGTAAGTGGTTGAAAGGGCGCGGAAAAATTTCCTGTATGTTGGCGCAGTGGAAAACCTGCCAATCGGGTTGCGGGAAGTTTCCGCAGATGCGTTTTCCTCAGCGTGCTTGCTTTCGTACTAGGGAAAAGTCCTTTCTTGATTTTATATATTTAATACCCTAATATCTTTTAAGGCTGGCAGGCTCGACAACCGTCGATTACCAGCTAACCAGGCGAGAGTTCCCCGGCGGAAGAGTCGTCCGGAAAAGAACGAAACTCAGGAGTTTTATGAACCAGGCCATACGTGTGTCCGTGCTGTTGCTTCTCCCGGCTGCGGCCGCTTTCGCGCAAAGCGGGAGGATTCAGGGAGTGGTGACCGATGACGCGGGCAGGACGGTGCCAGGCGCTTATGCGGTGGCAATTGCGCAATCGGCGACGGACCACTCCACCTATGCGGTGGTTACGGGCACTCGCGGCGAGTATTCGTTTGACAGCCTGCGGGCCGGCAAATATCAGATCTGCATTCAGAGCCCGGCGGGAGCTGTTTTGAGTTCCTGCCAGTGGTCAGCCGGGACGACGATCAGTGTGAGCCCAGGCCAGGCGTTGACCAACCAGGGAATTTCCGTGACGTCAGGCAGCTTGCTGCAACTTCACATCAATGACACGAGAAAGCTGGTTGCGGCCACCGACGACCTGCTGGTGGGCGTCTACCTTCCTTCCGGCATGTTCCAACCGATGCGGCTTGCGGCAAGCGGCGACGGCAACCGCACCTATTCGGTGGCGGTGCCAAAGAAGGGTTCGGTGCGCGTTGCGATTGTCAGCAGCCGCCTGCAAATCGCCGACGAAAAGGGGGCGGTGTTGAATTCGCCTGCGATTCCGGGCGGCTTAGCAACGGCCAGTGCGGCGACCAACGCAGTGATCACTTTGCCGGCGCCCTCCGCCGACAGCGTTACGCTCGCTTTGAGCGTTACGGGACGCAGGTAGGCACGGGGGAATTTCATGGACACTCGTAGAAGAACGTACACCCCATTCATAGCTCTGTTCGCATTGTGTTTTGCGGCGGGCGCCTTGGAAGCGCAGGTCAATCCACCCGCGGTCACCGGCGTGGACCCGGCCTCGGGCAGCGGCGCTTCGCGATCGTTCGTTTTCTCGTATAGCGATGCGGACGGCGGCGGCACGATCCAGGTAGCCTCGGTGAATTTCAGCAACGGGAATTCGGGCAGCAACTCCTGCTGGATTTGGGCGAGTTTCGTGCCGGAGGGAGTGAACCTCTATCTGGCGAACGATGCGGGCACGGTGTGGCTAGGGCCGGTGCTCTCGGGCACGCAAAATGCGCTGCAGAACGGACAGTGCATCATCAACGCGGCGGACAGTTTCCCTTCTACCTCCGGGACGGTGCGGGATTTGACGTTGGCGATGAGTTTCAAACCGGCCTACGCGGGTTCGCAGGCGATTTTTTCGTCGGTGTACGACGGGACCTTCTGGATTCCCTCGATCTGGGTGGGCTCC
>JBDTPR010000321.1:0-7483 GCA_039932635.1 Candidatus Solibacter sp. | reverse complement strand
ACGGCAGAGATCCGGCGACTGGACGCCGAGGGAAGGATCATTGATACTGCACCACCTTCCGCGCCGGCGCGGCGGCGAATTGTGGGAAGACGGTGAACAGAGGCTTATGCCGGCGCCCAAGTGCGTAGGAACACTGCTTTGTTAATGGCGGTGACGGCGGGTTGGGGGCCTTCGTCGGGGAGCAGCCAGACTTCGCCGGCGTGCACGAGTTCGTCTCCGATTTCCGCCTGGCCTTCGAGACAGATCCAGAGTTGCGAGCGATGGGCTTCCGGGAGAATTGCGTGGCCCGGCTGTAGAGCTACTCGCTCGGTCACGAAGTGCTTCGAGCGGGCAAGTTCTTCACGTCCGTCGCTTAGCAATATCGGCTTCGACGCTCCGGGATGCACTCCCAAATCGCAGAGCGGCACCGCCTTGTCAACGTGCAGTTCGCGCGGGCGGCCGTAATCCCACAGTCTATAAGTCACGTCGGAGTTCTGCTGAATTTCGCAGAGCACGATTCCGGCGCCGACAGCGTGCACGGTGTGCGCGGGGATCATGTAGGTCTCGCCCGCTTTTACGGGAGCCCAGTGCAGGAGTTGCTCTACTTCACCGGTACGCGTGGCTTCGCGCAGACGTTGGCGCGTGACCGGCTCGCGGAAACCCATGGCAATGGTGGCTCCGGGTTTCGCGTCGAGGATGTGCCACATCTCGGTCTTGCCGAGCGGACCATCCTCGCCGTCGTCGGGATGGACTTGTACGGAGAGGCGCTCGTTGGTGAAGAGCCACTTGACGAGCAGCGGCAATTCGCGGGGACTGAGGAACCAAGCCTCGCCGATCGCGGTCGGGGAATCCGCATACCACGGCGCAAGATGAGTGCGGCCCCACACCCTCTCGCGCAAAGACGGTGTAAGGCGGACGGGAGGTTGCATGCCTAGGAGTTCTGGACGATGAAGTTGTGGATGCGGTCGAGGCCGCGCTCCAGTTCGGTCATCGAAGTCGCGTAGGAGATGCGTATCTGCTTGTCGGTGCCGAAGGCTTCCCCGGGCACTGCCGCCACGTGCGCTTCGGAGAGCAGTTTCCCGGCGAACTGCGACGTGTTGGCGATGCCGTTATTGAACGCCACGGAAACGTTGGGGTAGACGTAGAACGCGCCCTGCGGCGCATTGCACGACACGCCGGGAATCTGGCGCAGGCGCGCCACCACGAAATCGCGTCGCTTGCGGTACTCGGCGAGCATGACGCCGACCGAGTCCTGGGGACCGCGCAGCGCTTCCACCGCGGCCTTCTGCGAGATGGAGCAGGGGTTGGAGGTGGAATGGCTCTGCAGCTTGGTCATGGCTTGCACGATGGCGGGCGGCACCAGGCCGAAGCCAATGCGCCAGCCGGTCATGGCATAAGTCTTGGAGAGCGACCCGGCGACCAGCACGGTTTCCCTGGCGCCCGGCAGGGAAGCGATGGAGAAGCGTTCGCTGTCGTAGAGGAAGTGGCAGTAGCATTCGTCGGTCATCAGATAGATGCCGCGCGCGGAGGTGAGGTGAAAGATCTTCTCGAACTCTTCGCGCGAGACTACGGCGCCGCTCGGGTTGGAGGGCGAGTTGATGATCACCATGCGGGTGCGCGCCGTGAGGTGCGGTTCCAGCATGGCGGCGGTGAGCGAGAAGCCGCCGGCCTCATCGGTATCGACGAAGACGCACTTGCCGCCGGCGTAGTTGACCACATCGGCGTAGGTGACCCAGTAGGGGACGGGGATGATCACTTCGTCGCCGGGATTTACCAGCGCTTGAACGAGGTTGAAGATGACGTGCTTGCCGCCCACGGTGATAAGGCACTCGTTGGGCTTGTAGTCGGTGCCAAAATCCTGCGCGTGACGTTCGCACACGGTCTTCTTGAGTTCCAGGGTGCCGCCCGCCGCGGTGTACTTGGTGAAGTTCTGGTCGAGCGCGCGGATGGCTGCCTGCTTGATGTTATCGGGGGTGGGAAAGTCCGGCTCGCCGGCGCCGAAATCGACGACATCCACACCTTCGTTACGGAGCCGTTCGGCTTCGGCCGCGACCTTCATCGTGGAGGACACGCTGATGGAGGAGATGCGTTCCGCGATCGGGTTGATAGCTGCCTGCATGGTGCTTATGTTGCTCCCTTTATTTTGTGATTGGACAAGCGCGCCTGTAGCCTGGTTTCCACCGATGGCGGCACCAGCCCGCTGATGCTCCCGCCGAGGCTGAAGACCTCTTTGACGAGGCGGGAACTGATGAAGGAATAGGCCTCGTGCGCCATCATGAACACGGTTTCGATATCGGGGCTGAGCCGCCGGTTCATGAGCGCCATCTGCAATTCGTACTCGTAGTCTGAAATAGCCCGGATGCCGCGCAGCAGGACGGTAGCCCCGCGGGCCGCGGCGTGTTCCACGAGGAGTCCGTCGAAGGAATCGACTTCGACGTTGGGGTAGACGCGCAGCACCTCGTTCAACATTTCCTTACGCTCTTCCACGGTGAAGAGGGACTGCTTGGCGTCGTTGCGGAGAACCGAAACGATCAGCCGGTCGAACATCCGCGAGCCGCGTTCCACTAGGTCGAGATGACCGTGGGTGATCGGGTCAAATGATCCCGGGTAGATTGCTATGACGTGAGCAGGCTTTCGCGACAAGGCGGTTGATCCTGTTTTGACGATCTTTCAATTCTAGCGGAAACAGCCATTTGGCGGGAAACGGCGGTCCGGCTGCTCACATATCGGACGAGGGCGGATTTGGCGGCGCGGTGTCATGCGAATACAATCGAGTTCAACACTGTGACTTCTCGAAAAATTCTAGTTACCGGCGGGGCCGGCTACATCGGCTCGCATACTGTTCGCCTCCTGCTGAAGCAGGGTCACGACGTGATTGTGGTGGACAATCTTTCCAAAGGGTATCGCCACAATGTGCCGGAGGGCCGGCTGCGTGTGGTCGATCTCGCCGACGCGGCGGCGCTGGTGGCGCTGATGAAGGCGGAGCGGTTCGATGCGGTGATCCACTTCGCGGCGTTCATCGCGGTGGGCGAATCGATGCGCGAGCCGGCGAAGTACTTCACGAATAATGTGTGCGGGTCGCTCTCGCTGCTGGATGCGATGGTGCAGGCGGGCGTGAAGCACATCGTGTTCTCGTCAACGGCGGCGGTGTACGGAGATGTGCAGTCTTCGCCGATTTTGGAGACGTTCCCGATTCAGGCGGTGAATCCGTATGGCGAATCGAAGGTGATGACGGAGACGCTGCTGCGCTGGTTCGACCAGATTCACGGGTTGACGAGCGTGTGCCTGCGGTACTTCAATGCGTCGGGGGCCGATCCGGAGGCCGCGTTGGGCGAGGAGCACGAGCCCGAGACGCATTTGATTCCGCTGGTGCTGCGCGCGGTGAAGACAGGAAAGCCGGTGACGGTTTTCGGTACCGATTATCCGACGCCGGACGGTTCGTGCATTCGCGACTATGTTCACGTGAACGACTTGGCGCAGGCGCATATTCTTGCGCTGGACTATTTGTTGCAGGGCGGGGCGAGCGAGCAGTTCAATTGCGGCACGGGGAGCGGAAGCAGCGTGCTGGAGATGATCCAATCGGTAGAGGATGTGACGGGGCAGAAGGTGCCTTATGCCGTGGGTCCGCGGAGGGAAGGCGATCCTCCGGCGCTGGTGGCGAGCAGCGAGAAGTTGCGGGAGCGGCTGGGATGGGCGCCGCAGTATGATTTGCGGGCGATCGTGGAGCACGCCTGGAAGTTCGCGAACCGGTAGGGTTTCGCTGGAGCGGACCACGGCAATGGGCACACGCGAATGATCGTCCGTGAGTTGGACCACGTGCCAGAACAGGATCTCGACAAGCGTCTCTATCAACTGCGAGTCCACGATCAGGTAAGATCCGCGATGTGCAATACGATCTTGCCCGGTTGGTGGGGCGCTCCTGCCAGCATTTCGTGTGCGGTGCAAACTTGTGCAAGGGGAAGGACCGTACCGACTCGGAGGAGTAGCCGACCCGTATTGAAGAAATCCGTTAGGGCATTCAGATGATCTGTTGTCACATCGACCAGGAAGAAGACTGCTCGAACACCGTTGTGGCTGCCTGACGGGGCAGTTAGCCCTGGCACCGCGGTAACGAGGATTCCGCCGGGCTTGATGATTTTCAAGGATCGTTCCCTGGTTTCGCCACCCACGGTATCCAAGACTATATCGACTTTCGGTACGAGGTGTTCGAAACGCTGGCTTCTGTAGTCAACAACGGCGGATGCGCCGAGGCCTCGCACGTAGTCCAGGTCCTTGGAGGAGGCGGTGGCAAACACCTGGAGTCCGGCTTGGGCCGCGAGTTGAACGGCGTATGGGCCGACGTTCCCGCCGGCGCCGTGAATTAGCACGGTCTGCCCGCGTGTAGCCTTCGCATAATCGAAGAGCATCTGCCATGCGGTGACTGCTACGACCGGGGCAGAGGCGGCCTCCGCGAAACCGAGCGATTCAGGCTTTCGCGCAATTCTCCCGGTCTGGGCCACCGCGAATTCGGCGCAGGCTCCGATGAAGTCTGGATTTGTGACGCCGTAGACCGGGTCTCCCTGTGCGAATTCGCGCACACCCGGGCCCAGGGCTTCCACGATGCCGGACAGATCCGACCCCAGAGTAAGCGGCAGATCGGCGCGCACCACGCTTTTCTTTTCCCGGATAAGCGCATCCCAGGGACCGACGCCTGCATTGGCCACGCGCACGAGCACTTCGCCTGGGCCCGGGGTGGGGCAAGGTAAATCGTCAATCTGGATCACTTCCGGCGATCCGTAACGGTGTATTCGGGCAGCTCTCATGAGGATTTCCTGCGAGGCGGAACGGCGGCATCCGTGTGTGTGCCTTACAGTCTCAGCCCTCCATCTATAATCATTTCGCTTCCAACCAACTCATAGGCAAAAGGCGCTGCTCGGCATTACCGCCAATAGTTATTCGCGGCGGCGATAGTCTGGAACTCAATGGCTACCACCTGACTGGCGGCAATGAGGCTATCAGGATTCGTTGAGTAGTTAGGCCGCCCGCCTTTCAGAACGTCCAGATCGGGCTGGAGATTGTGGATCGTATGCCGGGCAATCTTGAGTGCCAATGCTCTTCCTTCTTCCGCGGTGGACGTGATTAAAGTTCCGCCAGGGACAAGAACCAATTCTGAGTCTGGTACGCGATTCATAACAATCCTTTCTCTCTGCTATTTTCGGGGAAGCTTGACGAGATCACTCCGGTGACGCGACCACGGAACGTCTCCTGGCCTTCGCCTCTGACCAGGTCAGCGCATAATCGGCTACTTCTTCCCAGCCGTCCTGACCCAAAACATAATGCGTCCGGTCGGGGAAGGCTTTGTATTCGGTGATAGCTTTCGACTTTCCGTACAACTTGAAATTCGCCTCGACCACGGATTGTGGCGACACGTGATCGTTTCCTCCTGAAATCAGCAGCAGGGGCGCGCGGTCCCCGTTCTGGAAATCGACAGCGGTTGCGGCATGCGGGTTGAAGTTGGCGAAGGCAGCCTGAAACAGGACGTGGTCGGGACCGGGAACCGCGAGCTTTTCATACACGGCCATTGACTCCGCTTCGCTCAGACTGTTCGTGAAGGCATAGTGAAACTGTTCGGCCGTCAGCGGGACGGCGCGGTGGTTGTTCGCAGGATTGCTCAGTGCCGGCAGGGACACACGGAGCGTGGAAAGGGGCAGGAACAGGATGCCCTTGACCGGGGCCGGAGCGATGGCGACACCTGCCGAGCCGAAACCGCGGTCGAGCAGGATCTGCGTGATCAGCCCCCCGAAGGAATGGCCGATGATGAATGGCGTGTTTTCAAGGCTGCGGATAATGCGCTCGTAATGCTCGACGACTTCGCCGATCCCAAGCGTTGCGATGGCGGAGGGATCGCGGCGCAGTTGATCGATATCGCCTTCCATGCCCGGCCAGCTCCGGGCCACGACGTGATACCCCATGGCGGTGTAACGAGCCACCCAATTCGCCCAGCTCGCGGAGGTCATCCAGAGTCCGTGGATGAGAACGATTGGATGAGATTTTGGCGGCATATGGCTTCTTCGCATCCCAGTGTGCCCGCACTGGCGCCGACGGTATTGAACAAAACACGCGCGTTTTGTCCAATCAGGACACAAGTGGTAGACTGATCACAACAATTTCACCGGGAGCGGGGCGTGCCGAAGCCTGGGTCGTACGGCAAACAGTTGAGTGACGCTTTTCGTGCGCCGAACGCGCCGACCCTGAGTACCAGGATCTTGCAGCAATCGACGCTGGCGGTCACCGAACTCCGGTGCGATCATTCTGGTTTTGGCAGGACGTCTCCGCTACCGCTTGAGGACGCGTGGCTTGTCGCGCTGCAGTTGCGCGCCTGTCCCAATCAGGACCTGTACTTCGACGGCCGTCTGACGCGACCTGAGAATCACGCCGAAGGGGTAACTTCCATTTACGATCTGCGGCGCGGCCCGGTTGCGGATATTCACGATCCATACCACAGCCTGGTATTTTATCTGCCCCGCACGGCACTCGACGCGATGGCCTCGGAGGCCGGAGTGGCTCGGCCTGACGACCTCCGCCACAGGCCAGGCACCAGCGTTGACGATCCTGTGGTGTGCCACCTGCTGTCCTCGCTGCGTCCTCTCATTGCGGAGCCCAAGCAGGCGAACTCTCTATTTCTCGACCACGTGGTACTTGCGATGACCGCTCACATGGCCAGTGCGTATGGTGGACTGAAGAAAGATGCCGGGATACCTCGCGGAGGGCTGGCGTCTTGGCAGGAACGACGCGCCAAAGAACTGATGGGCGCCAGCCTGAACGAAAAACTTTCCTTGAGCCGCCTGGCAATGGAGTGCGGCTTATCAGCCCGGCACTTCGCCCGTGCGTTCCGTCTTTCGACAGGTATGCCTCCGCACCGCTGGCTGGTCAGGCTTCGAGTAGAGCGTGCTAAAGAACTCCTGCAAACACGAGCGTTGTCTCTGGTAGACGTGGCAATGTTTAGCGGGTTTGCGGATCAGAGTCACTTCACCCGGGTTTTCAAAGCCGTGGTTGGCGTGCCTCCGGACGCTTGGCGGCGAATGAACACTGTCCGAACGACCTGATGCGAGGACGCTAGCTTCCGCCAAACCGCCGGAGCGGTCTTGCGCACCAACACCCGTAACGGCCTCCCGCTGCGCTCGCATTACTGGGCGGCGGGCGCCGGTAAACAACCGGCGCGCAGGATACCATCCTGCCCCACACTGCGACCCTTCGCCACGCAGTTCGATTTCGCGGGACAAATTCAAGATGAGCGGCGCCGTGGTCGGCAATGTGCGCGATAAGATCGAGATCGAGTTGAGGTTTCGTCCGCATACTGCTCCAGCAGCCAGGCGGTGTCAGAGGGTTGCGTTCACTACGTCGGTGTAATAGCGCTCGTATTGCGGAATGATGCGGTCGGTGCAGAAGCGCTCGCCGGCATTCCAGCGCCCGGCCTTCGCCATGCGCCAGTGTAGGGTGTCGTCGCTGAGGAGTTGGACGACGC
>JBDTPR010000320.1:0-7491 GCA_039932635.1 Candidatus Solibacter sp. | reverse complement strand
CTGAAGTCCGCCCCACGGAGAAACTCAGGAGTTTTGGCGTGAGCGTTTATTTGTTTAGAATCCGATTCGCCTTCGCGTCGATTTTCTTCCTGTCGGATGCGCTCAGCTTGCCTTGATGTTCCATTTGAGACGCGCGGGCCTTCGCGTTTTTCGCGTGATTGGCGTCCGGCATTGGATACTTCCGTTCTTCGGGGAGCCCAAATTCCTTCTTCGGTTCCTTCTTTCTTCTGGCGGTTGCAAGTTTTGCCATCGCATTACTCCTCTGCCCCTGTTCGAGCACGCGAGGTTCCTTACACGGGCGCGATGCTGGACTGTACCATGTCGCGGACCGAGGTGGCGGTTTCGATGAACGACCTCACCGTGGCCAGGCCGGCATTCACCACCTTGTCGCGCTCGATGGTTTCGTCGATCTTCTCAGCCAGGCGGTCCAGCCGCTGCGCGTCTTCATCACTTAGCCGCTTGACGACCACGCCCGCTGCCTGGAGCCTGGTCTGCACAATCGTCGAGATGTTCAGTTCCAGCTCCAAGGTACTGATTTCGGAATCGATGTGATCCTGCAGCATGGGGCTGGCTGCCGCGCCACGGCGCAGTTCCTTGAGGCGTTGCAGCGCTTTGGTGATGACATCGATGGAATTGAGATTTACCGCGCGAAGCGCGTTAATCGTGGGTGTATTGTTGTCTGGCATGGCTTACCTCAATCGTCACTTCTTCGGACACGTGGGGTTATTGGCACACCCGGCCTGTTTCTGGCGCGCCTCAATGCCCTTGATCGCCAGGCTCAACCGCGCTTGTCTGGCGGCCTCATCGGCGGCAGCTTTCAGCACCTTCGCCGTATCGGTCTGACTCGACTTGGCCGCCTTCATTTCGTCGGCGAGGCTCTTGCAGGTCAGTTCGTCCAGGCAGCTTTTCGCGGCCGTACCGTACTCCTTGAGGAACTTCAATTCGCCGATCAGCGAAGGCTTTCTGGTCAGCGCCTCTACGGCAGTCTCCGCCTGCTCCACCGCATCGGCATCCACCGCCAGCTTGTTGAGGGACGAGAGATACTTGTCATAGTTGTCAGACTCGCGGGTGAGTAACTCGTGGGTATCGTCGGCTTCGCGGTTCGCGTAGTCTTTCAGAGCATCGCGAAGCGCCACGCCGCCAGGAGTCTTGCCGGTGATGGCGAGTTCCGACAACCGGTCGCCGCGTTCCTTGCGGTCGGTACTTAGGGAGGCGAGGAGGTCGGCATCGGCGGCGCCGCTGTAGACTTTCACCAGGGCGCGATACGCCTTTTGCTCGGCCGCCATTTTACTTTCGAGTTCCGTCTGATAGGTCCGCAGTATAGCGAGCAGGCCTTTGGCATACTCGCGCGCTTCTTCGTCGCCGGTGCAGCCGGAGAGCATGAGCGAAACCAGCGAGAGCATGGAAATTGCAGTTATTTTTCTCATCTCGATCTCCTTATTGAAGCGACGCAATCACCGATATGCCTGCCAGTTGGCCCGCCTGGACGACCAGTTGGGCGATCTGCTCCGGCTTGATGCCGCCGGCATGGAGCATGGCCAGGCGTTGAACGCCGGTGTTGACCAGCGTTTCATAAGCCCGCGCTTCGAGCGACGAGAGCACGATGGAATAGCGTTGCGCCTCTTGTGCACGGCGCAATTCCGCCAAATATTCCGGGGTGGCCGCGCGCGCCTGTACAGCAGCAGCCTGGAAGAGAGCCCGTGACAGCCGCTGTACGCGGACCCGCGGAGGCGCGGGATGTTCACGGTAGAATTTCACCCGGTCGCCGCCGTCTTCCAATACCGCAAACAGATCCGTCGCATAGCGATACTCGTCCGCGGGGGTGGATCTGTCGCCGGCCACGCGGGCACCGGCATCGCGCAGGGACTCATCGAGTCGCGAGAGGTCCAATTCGGGAAACTGCGTCCGCTCGCTGAGGATGATTTCACGGTAGTCCTCGAAAGCTCTGGTAGCCTCGTTCAGTTCGCGCGCGCGCCGTTCCTCGATCGCGATCAGGCGTTTGAAGTGCTCCTCCTGCGCGGCCAGTTTGAGAGCCGCCACTTTCAACATCGCGACCTTGAATTCGCGCAGGTCTTCACGCACATTCATAATGTCGGCGCGCCTGGCCTGATAGTCCTGGTAGGCGCCGCTGAGGTCTTTCAATATCGCGGCGGTCAAGCGCGCGGGGCCGATCAGGCTTTTGACTTTGCCGCCGAAGGACGAATCGCCGATCTGCTTCAGGGCGCCATCCACTTCGTCCAGGTTGCCAAGTTGATTCATCACGGCATCGATCTTCGCACCGGCGGCGGTGTCGCCTGTGCCTGCCGGCGGGTTGTGCAGCGCATCGATCTGCCCTGCCAGGGTCGTTTTGGCGGTTGCGATGTCACTCAGCGCCTGAGTCCACTCCGGAGGAATTGGCGCGGTGGCCAGATTCCCGCTCTCCAGGAGCTGCCCGCAGCGCGTTTTCAATTCGGCCTCGGTCCTGGTGTGGAAAAGGTCGGGATCCTGAAAGCCGGGATAACCGATCCGAAACATACTCCGCGTCATGTCCGCGTGTACCGCGCACCAGTTATCCCAGGTCTGAATTCGATCGCGGGTCTGGCGCCGGATCCCGGAGAAGATGGTTTCGTAATCCTGTTTCGTCTGGATCGCCAGATTGTCCAGCATACGGTCGAAGAGGTCTTTGCCGCCCACCTTCTCCATCGCCTTGACGGCCTGCTGAGCCGCGGCGTCCATTTCCTTGCGGTACAGGCGCTGGCCACTCGCCAAGTCCGCGAGGCACACACTGGCAATCACATACCGGCAAAAAGTTCGCATGATTGATCCTCTGCCATCGGAAGCGTAAGCCGCAGAGAAATCTCGCCAACAAAATTGCCATCCAAGTATTGTTTGTGCGAAATCGTCCAGCTCTCAGGTATTGGTAAGAATTCCAGTTTTGTTTGCCTTGGAATCGGCTGCCAGGTACCCCTCAGCGCCCCGCCGATTTAAACGGGTGCTCAAAGCTCAGATACAGGAAGACTCCGTGCTCTCCCGCCGAGGAACCGATTCCGATGGGAACGGCGACCCCTGGGACAATCTGCAGACCGCTTGCCAGATTCACTGCCCACCGAACGCCGGGGCTGATGTACTGTGCTCGCGCCCATTGCGTCTTGCCCCGCTCGGCTACTGCCTGGTAAGTGTTCGCGTAGGTCTCGAGCATCAGATTCAAGCGCGGATGGGCCAGGAAGATAAAGCTCTGCCCAAAGTTGTAACCGACACTGCTAGCGCGCGCATGTTCGGAGTTCTGCGCACGCGGCACGAACGTGCTGCCGGCGTTCCAGTGGCTCACCAGGCGCTTGTGTAGGACGACGCTGAGCGGGAGGTTAATCTGCACACCCGTTCCGCCGAGGCTCCGGCCCTTGGTCGCGTCTCCGGTGGCGAACAGCATCGAAACACGCGGCGAAAACGCAAATCTCGTGCCTCCGTCGCCGATCAGCTGGTACCGATAGTTGAAGACCGCGTCGCCGACCCCGCCGCCCGTGCCCACGAACCCGCCTGCGTGCATTCCGACCAGCGTGTAGCTCAACTGGTGCCGCCAGTTCAGCGGCGACGGCCACTCCTGCGTAAAGCTGAAGCTCCAGTCCTTGCCGTTCCACATCCGCATGAATGTGCTGATGTGCTGTACGACTCCGCGCTCCTGATTGTAGGCTTCCTCGACCAGAAAACTGTTGTCCTGAATGGGAGGGGTCTCCTTCTCGGGGATAGCAATCTGTCCGAGGGTGCTTTGAACGAGCAGCGAGAATCCTAATAGGATCGTGAACAAACGTCCGGTAGTCACAGCGTGCGCTCCTGGGTTGGAAGCGCAACGGCCTCGTCGGCGGTTCTGACGTCCCGACCGGGGCACAGACCCTATACCCCATATCGGACGAGAGGCGACTATCTTAAAACCGAAATGAGGGCGCCTTTCGCGGCGGGAGTCTTTAAGCCGGCGGTAGGTTCTGAAGTCAGGCCAGCAGCTTCAGTCAGACCGGCGAATTCGGCGTCTCGGCAATCTATACTAATAAGCATTCGGATGCTCCATGGGAGGTACCAGGGAGATGAAGCGCGTGTATTCAATCGCCCTCGCGGTGATGGTGTACCCTCACTCCGGCCACGCAGCCGACCCTTTCGAACAGAAACTCAGTCCCGAACGCCAGATCAGCCAGGCACTGAATCGACTGACATTTGGGCCGCGTCCCGACGACATTGAGGAGGTACGGCGTAGCGGTCTCTCCAAGTGGATGGAGAAGCAGCTTCGTCCCAATCAAATCGTCGAGAACCCGGTGCTTGAGCAACGGCTGCAACGGCTCGAGAGTCTGAGCATGCCGGTTTCCGATGTGGTTTCGAAATACTCACCGGACCCGAACATGGGAATGATGATGACGATCGAAAATCCCATGGCGGCGATCAACAAGCTGCCGCAAAACGTACGGATAAAAGTGATCAACGGAACCGCGGAAGAACGGACCGCCGTACTTGACGCCATGGACCCGGAACTGCGCACCAAAGTGCTGGCAGGGCTGCCGGACAACGTAGCTGAGTACACACCCAAGTACAAAGACGAGGCGGTTAAGGCGCGCAAAGCGATGCAGGAGGAACGATCGGCTCTGCTCCGTAAGCGCAATCCACCGCTACAGGATCTTTTACGGCCCGAAGACATGGCGGCTGTGCGGTCGGGCGACAAGGACCGGCTGATGGCGATAATCGAAAGGTTGGACCCAACGAAGCGCCCGGACGTGGTCGCGATGCTGCCGCCGAAGAGCCAGGCGTTCTTTCCGGAATACCGGCGGGAAGCACAGATGCGGCGAACGCCGCAGCTCGCCGTAAGCCAGGACTTGAAGGAGGCCCGAATGTATCGGGCGGTCTATTCGAACCGGCAACTCGAAGAGGTCCTTGTGGATTACTGGTTCAACCACTTCAACGTCGATGCCACCAAGAATGTGGCGATGACGGTGAACCTTGGCCATGTGCTGATCGGTAGCTACGAGCGCGATGCGATTCGACCCAGGGTGCTGGGGCATTTCAAGGATCTGCTGCTGGCGACGGCGCGGCACCCCGCGATGCTTTACTACCTTGACAACTGGGAGTCGGCGGCGCCGGACAGTTTCAATGTGGGGCCGTTCGCACCGCGTCGCGGAGTTCTAAATGGCGTGCCGAATTCGATCATTCCGAATGGCTTGCAGCGGTTGGCGCATGGGCTGAATGAGAATTACGGCCGCGAAGTCATGGAACTTCACACGCTGGGCGTGAAGGGCGGCTACACGCAGGCCGACGTCATTGCGGTGGCCCGATGCTTCACCGGGTGGACCGTGCGCAGCCCCGAGAATCCGGAATTCGTCTTTGCACCCTTCATGCACGACTTCGGCGAGAAGACGCTGCTGGGGCACAAGATCGCCGCGGGAGGCGGGGAACAGGACGGCCTCCAGGCGATCGACATTCTGGCCCATCACCCATCGACGGCGAAGTTCATCTCGCTGGGCCTGGCACGGCACTTTGTGGCCGAGCATCCGCCGCAGGCGCTGGTGGATCGAATGGCGCAGACCTTCATGAAGACCGACGGCGATTTGCGCGCGGTGATGGAGACGATGTTCCGGTCGCCGGAATTTTTCTCGGAAGGCGCGTGGGACGCGCGCGTGAAATCGCCTTTGGAGATGGCGGCCAGCACGATCCGGGCAATGGGCGGAGAGCTGACCGATGCGTGGTCGACGGTGCAGCGGGTGGCGGAGATGGGTCAGCCGCTCTACGCGAAGATCGAGCCGACCGGCTACCCCGATGTCGCCGAGACCTGGCTGGGGGCTACCGCGGCGATCGCGCGCATGAATTTCGCGGCCGCGGTGGCAGCGGGCGAGGTACCCGGCGTTTCGGTTGACGCATCGCGATGGCAGGGTCTCGACCAGGCGTCGATCGCCAGGTCGCTGTTGGGGCACGAGGCCTCGCCGCAGACTCTGGAGGCATTGGCCACGGGGCTGGCGGGCAAGAATCCGTCGCCCGCGGTGGTGGCTTCTCTGGTGCTGGGTTCGCCGGATTTCGAAAGGAGATAGAGGGCTGTGGCGACACGACGGTTTTTTCTTCGCGGCTCTGCAATTGCGATGGCCGGGATGGGCCAGGCTCCGATGTGGCTGGCCCGGGCCGCGGCTTCGGAAGGCAGAAAACGTAAAACCCTGGTGGCCATCTTTATGCGCGGGGCGGCAGACGGTTTGAATATCGTGGCGCCGTTCGGCGACCGGCGGTATCGGGACGTGCGGCCGACACTGGCCCTGCAGGCTCCCCTGGCGCGCGACGAGAATTCGAACAACGGTCCCTTCGGTCCCGTCATCGATCTGGATGGGAAGTTCGGTTTACACGCGGGATTGCGGCCGTTCAAGGAACTCTGGGACAGAAAACAGCTGGCGATTGTGGAGGCGACGGGCTCGCCCGATCCCTCGCGGTCGCACTTCGATGCACAGGATTATATGGAGTCCGGAACACCGGGGAAGACGGGCAGCGGGTGGCTCAATCGGGCGCTGGGCGATCCGGTGGGCGATGCGTCGCCGCTGCGGGCGGTGGCGCTCTCCAGCCGGGTGCCGCGAACCCTGCGCGGAGAGCATGAGGCAGTGGCGCTGGGCAATGTGCAGGACTTCAATATTACGGATCACGAGCGGCTCTCGATTCTCCGCAACATGTATACGCTCACGCCGGATGCCACAATGCGGCGTACGGGCAAGGACGCGTTCGAGGCCATGCAGATGCTGCAGGGAATGGCCAAGGATCCGGCGCGAAATGGACCCGGGCCTGGTCCGTTTCCGCAGGGGCCCGGCGGGCCTAGCCAGAACAACCGTCCATCGTACCCCATGGGTGGGCAGTTAGGTAGGAATTTACAGGAATTGGCGCGGCTGATCAAGTCCGATGCCGGAGTGGAAGCGGCGTTTGCCGAAGTCGATGGCTGGGATCACCATCAGAACGAAAATACTCAGCTGCCAATTTTGTTGAATCAGTTTTCCAATGCGATCGCGGCTTTCTGCCAGGATCTGGGCGACCGTATGGCAGACGTGGTGATTGTGACCATGTCCGAGTTCGGCCGCACGGTGGAAGAGAACGGCACCGGCGGCACCGATCACGGCCACGGCAGTTTGATGATGGTGCTGGGCGGCGCGGTGCAGGGCGGCAAGATATACGGCGAGTGGCCGGGACTCGAGAAAGAGCAGTTGTTCGAGGGGCGCGATCTGGCGGTGACGACGGACTTTCGCGTCGTGCTGAGCGAACTGCTGCGCGGGCATCTTGGGCGCAATGACTTAAGCGCGGTGTTTCCGGGATTCAAGCCGGGTACGTCACTGGGGCTGTTGCGGTCGTAGGCCGCCGCGTTCTGACCAGCAGCACTTGAGCTACTTCATCAACTCGGCGAGCTTGTCCTTCACGGCAGTGCCCCAAATGTCGTAGCCTTTGGCCTGCGGGTGCAGGTTATCGGGCCGGAAGGCATCCTTGAGAAAGGCGCCTTTCTCATCGAGGAACTTTGCG
>JBDTPR010000319.1:0-7541 GCA_039932635.1 Candidatus Solibacter sp. | reverse complement strand
AGGGGGTGCCGGCCTTCACGCTGGGGAGGTTTTTGCCCATGTGGATCTTGTGCACCAGCACGGACATGTCCTGACTGTGCAGGGTGTCGGGATTGACGGTCTGCGGCGTATGGCACAGGATGCAGAGTTCCATGGTGATGCGCGAGCCGCCGTGCCCGATCAGGGGATCGTGGCAGCCGTTGCAGACCGCGGTGGGAACCACGTCGCGGACGGTCTTCACTTTGGAGCCGTCGGGCACGAAGTTGTAAACGTCGTTGCCGATGCGCGCCCATTCTTCCTGCTCGATGAATTCGGAGAGGTTGCGATTGGCGGAGATGCCGATGGCGTGGGTCACGGTGGCGTCGAAGGTTGTGGGTGCCTTGGTCTTAAAGGTATAGGTGTAATCGCCCACGGCGTGCGTGGTCCAGGTGCCGCCGGAATCGTTGGCGGCCTGAATCTGCGCCGCGTTGGTATTGCCGGGCAAGCTCGCCTTCAGCGTGGTGGTGGTGTAAGAGAAATACTTGGTCTGGCCGGCCGGGATGTAGGCGGCGATCAGGCTCATGGAGACAGGGCCGGGGGTGGTGATACCGTCACGATCGAGCGGCAGGCCCTTCGGGTCTGTGATATTGACGCGCGCGGTGATGGTGCCGTCCTTGGCGATGGCCGCGGAGACGATCTTCACTTTGACGCCGGGACGAATGAAGTTTACGAGAGCGGAATCCAGGTAGGCGGCTTTTTCGTTTCTGCCGTAGCCCGCGTTTGGCGCTTTCTGCGCCGCCAGGGGATATAGGGATAGGAGCAGAGGCAACAGCGCCGCCGCACCTAAGAACTTCTTGGACATGAATGACTCCTTACGAATGAAACGACCTCAGGAATCCAGCGAGACCTGACCTGCCGGCGAGCGCGGCATTAAGGACTACAGTATCTTAATATCTGATTTCTTACAATTTGGAAGATTTCTACACAGTGGGGTGAAACCCTGCCGAAAATCGTTGCAAAACTCGGCATTTCCGACTCCGTGGGGGATTTCCGGACTTGACTCAGGGCCGCAATCACCCCATACTCTATCAATGAGCTATAGTATCCGGGGCTTCGGCGCCATCCTTTTCGTTCTCTTATCCACTTTAAGCACCGCGCAGACCGGTACCAGCACCATTTCCGGAACCGTGAAGGACGCATCGGACGCGGCAATTCCAGCGGCACGCGTGAAAATCACCAACCTCGATACCGGCGTTCCATTGGAAACCGTGGGCAATTCCGCTGGACTCTACCGCGCGGCCGCCCTGGTGCCGGGGCGCTACCGGATCGAGGCCGACGCCACTGGATTCGACCATCTTTCGCGTGGACCGGTGACGGTGCAGGTGAGCCAGACGCTGGCGCTGGATTTGACCCTGCAGGTGGGACAGCACAGCGCGACCGTGGATGTCACGGAGAACGCGCCGCTTACGGAGTCGCAGACTTCGGACGTCGGGCAGGGAGTAAACCGGCAGATGCTGGCCGGACTGCCGCTGCCCAACCGGGCGGCGAGTTCACTGGCGGCGCTGGCGCCAGGCGTGGTGATGATCGATAGCGGGTCGGGAACGGCGGAGAACTATCCGGTCTTCAGCGTGGCGGGCGGACGGGCGCGGAATCAGAATTTCACCCTGGACGGGGGCAACGTATCGAACGCCGTCGGCCTGACGCGGCCGCAGCAGTTGACCAGCCTGCCGGTGGACGCGATGCAGGAATTCCGCGTGATCAGCAACAACTATGCCGCGGAATTCGGACATTCCACCGGCGGCGTGATCACCATGTCCACGCGCTCGGGCACGGGGCAATACCACGGCAGCGCGTTCGAATCGCTGCAGAATAATGTGTTCAATGCGCGCAATTTCTTCGCCGCCTCGCGGCCGCCGATCCGCCTGAATCAGTTCGGCGCATCGTTCGGCGGACCCATCCGCAAGGAGAAGACGTTCTTCTTCGCGACCTGGGAACGCACCGTGCAATTGACCAGCGACACCACCACTTCAACCGTGCCGACAGCGCTCAACCGCGCGGGCGATTTCTCCGATCTGCGCAACGCGGCGGGGAAGGCGGTGGCGCTCTACGACCCCGCGACCACCGTGGGCACGACGCGCCAGCCCTTCGCCGGGAACCAGATTCCGCTCAACCGCTTCGACCTCGTGGCGCTGGCCGCGCTGAATTACTTCCCGCTGGCGAACCGCGACGGGGGCCTGACCCACGCCAACAATTTCGTGGGTTCGAGCGCCAATCGCCTCAACCGCGACATCGTGGTGGCGCGCCTGGACCATCAGTTCCGCCCCGCCGACCTGGTATCGGCGCGGTACTTCATCAACAATAGCGGCACCGACAACTCCGGCACCTATGGCATTCCGGCCTCCGATCCCACGGGCGATCTCACCGATGTACGCGTGCAGAGCATGCTGGGCGCGCACACGCACATCTTCCGGCCCAACGTGGTGAACGAATTGCGCGTGACGTACCTGCGCCGCAAGTTCCTGGATTCACGGCCGGGGTACGGAGAGAATCTGGCGGCGGAGATCGGTCTGAAGGGCGTGAGCGACGCGGCCTTCCCCGCCTTCACCATTCCGGGCTACGCGACGCTGGGCAATGCGGGCGCGGTGTACCGTTTCCAGACGCCGATTTTGGACCGGCAGATCCTGGATTCGCTCTCGTGGAATCGCGGCCGTCACGCCTTTAAGTTCGGCACGGAGTTCCGCGCGGGCGCGAACGATGAGATACGCGATCGCGGCTCGGCCGGCAACTTCGCGATGAGCCCGCTGATTACCGGACTGCCAGGGGTATCGGGTACCGGGAATGCGCTGGCCAGTTTTGTGTTGGGCGAGGCCACGTCGGCGTCGGTGCAGGTGTCGGACAAGATTCCTTCGCGGGCGTCGTACCTTTCGTTTTATGCGCAGGACGACTGGCGCGTCACGGACCGGCTGACCGTGAATGCGGGCTTGCGCTGGGAAGCCGAATTCCCGCGCCGCGTGGTGGGCAATAAGATGAACTCGTTCGACCCGCTGGCGATCAATCCGGTGTCGGGCACGCCAGGTGTGGTCACGTTTGCCGGCGTGAATGGCGTGCCGGAGCGCGCCTTTGCGACTGACACCAATAATTTTGGACCGCGCCTGGGCTTCGCGTATCGCTTTGGCGGCGCTCACGAAACCGTGATCCGCGGCGGCGGCGGCTTCTTCTATGGACCGACCGTGAGCAATACGATCGGCGACGTGGCCTCGCTGGGCTTCTCGACCTCGGCGAGCTACGTGGTGTCGCAGGCCGATTTGCAGAGCGCGCTGCGGCTGCGCGACGGCTTCCCGGCGGTGGCGCGTCCGCCGCTCAACGCGGCCTTCGGCGCGGTGGCGCCGGGGCAAAAGCCCAACACCTCGGTAGCCTATTTCAATCCCAAGCAGATTGCTCCCACGTCCTATCAGTACAACCTGAATGTGCAGCGCGAGGTCGCCGGAGGGGTCCTGGTGGAAGTGGGCTACCTGGCGAATATCAGCCACCATCTGACGGCCAACGATCTGAGTTTGAATCAGTTGGAGCCGCAGCTCATGGGCGCGGGCGATGCCCAGTCGCGGCGGCCCTTCCCGCAATTCAGCAACGTGACGTGGATCAATCCTTCGATCGGAAATTCGACCTACCACGGCATCTTCCTGCGCGCCGAGAAACGGCTCTCATCGAGCTTCTCGTTTCTGGCGCACTACACCTTCTCGAAGTTTCTCGACGACGTGGAATCGGCCAATGAATACGGGCTGACGGGAAGCTATATGGATGCCTACAACCGGCGGTTGGATAAAGGCCTGAGCGGCAGCGATGTGCCGCATCACCTGGTGGTCACGGTGCTCTACGAATTGCCGGCGCTGCGCACCCACAAGGCGTTGAAGACGGTGCTGGGCGGGTGGAAGGTCGGCCTGCTGGAGACTGCGGAATCGGGCGCGCCGTTCACGGTGATTACGACGGCGAATACCACGAATGCCTTCCCTGCGGGCAGTCTGCGGCCCAACCTGTTGCGCGACGCGGCGCTTTCGGAGCGCAGCATCACGCGATGGTTCGACACGGGGGCGTTTGCGGCTCCGGCGCAGTTCACGTTCGGCAACTCGCCGCGCTCAGGACTGCGCGGCGCGGCCCTCCTGACCACCGACGTCACGCTGGAGAAGTCCTTCAAACTGCGGGAAAAGGTGAAGTTCGACCTGCGCTCAGAGTTCTACAACCTTCTGAATCACGCCAACTTTAATGTCCCGGGAGCGACCTTCGGGGCGGCCGATTTCGGGCTGGTTACCAGCGCGCGCAACGGTCGTACGGTCCAGTTGGCGGGACGTTTGAGCTTCTAAACATTTCCTATTGACGGCAACGTCGCTCAACTGTATAGTGTTTATAAACAGTATACAGTGAGTATGCCGTGAATGACGCCGCGCAAATCCGCATTGACCTGGACGCCTCAACGCCGGTAAACCGGCAGATTGTGGATCAGATCCGCACCCTGCTGGTGGAAGGCGCACTGCCGGCGGGTGCGGACCTGCCTAGCGTACGGCGTCTGGCGACAGATCTCGGAGTGCATTTCGCCACGGTCGCGGACGCATACCGCACGCTGGCGGAGGAAGGCTGGCTGGAGATTTCCCACGGCAGGAGCGCGCGCGTGCTGCCACGCCGCGCGCCGGTCGCGGGGCCCGATGCCGGCGATGTCTTCCGCCGCCGCCTGCGCCAATTGGTGGCCGAAGCACGCTCGCAGGGCGTGGCGGCGAAGGAAATTGCCGGCGAACTGGCATCGCTGGCGAAAGGTGTAATCGCATGACTCCCACGTGGTTTATGGCTATCCCATTCGCGCTGATGCCGCTGATTTTCCACTGGATGCCGGTCTGGCGGCGTAACGGAATATGGTTCGGCGTCACGGTGGCGCAGGATTACCCCATGAGTCAGGTAGGGCGCGCCACATTGCGTGATTTTCGAGTGGCGGTGTGGCTGCTGGGTCTGGCCGCGGTCGCCATCGCGCTGCTGGCGCCCTTCGCGGCATGGACATTCCCCATCGCGATGACTCTTGAGATTGTCGGGATGTTCGGCGCCATGGTGGTGGCGCGGCAGCGCACGTTGCCGCATGCGGTGCGGCCGACGGCGACACGCTCGGTTTCGCTGCTGGAACCGCCGGAGACGATGCCCTTTGGCTTGGCTGCTCCCCTGGTACCGCTCGCCATATTGGGCGCGGCCGGGGCGTACTGCTATGTTTCAGGGATCTGGCGCGAGGCTTCGGCAGCGTTGGTGTCGGGTGCGGTGCAGACCGCGGTGATGCTGTTCATGGGCTTCGCCATTCTGCGGCATTCGCCCAGGGCCCGAGTGGCGGCCAACGCGGCTGCGACGATCCAGTTCCGGCGCGTTCTGGTGGAGTATATGATCGTGGCGGCTTGGGTGATGGCGGCGCTGCTGGCCGCGATGGCGATCGCTCCGGGGCTGCCGCCCGCAATATTCGGGCTGCTCTTCCCTGCCCTGGCGATCCTGTATGTCTGGCGGTTGATCCGGCTGGGACGGGGCAGCGGTGGCGGCGGAGACGGGACCCCGGACGAGTGCTGGAAACTCGGCATGTTCTACTTCAATCCGGAGGACCCGGCGATCTTCGTGGAGCAGCGCTTTGGAATTGGCTATACGTTGAATTGGGCGAATCGTGCGACCTGGATGTTTGGCGGAATCATGGTGGCTTTGACTCTGATCGCGCCGTTGCTGATGCGGTATTTGTAGTGGGGCAGGCTGGCAGCCTGCGCGGCGGTTGGTTACCGCCGCAAGGTCGCCACAATTGCGACATTTGGCGGGATGGCATCCCGCCGCAGGATGCCATCCTGCCCCACGGTCCTACTCCATCGCGCGGTCTACGTCCCGGCCGAACCACCAGAGTGAGATCAGCCAGGCCGCCACGGCGGCTGCCAGGAACCACACGCTCGTAAGGAAAATGCCGGACGCCGTCATGGCGAGCGCAATCAACTGCACCACTCCGTTGCCGAGTCCTCCGCCCGTGGAAAAGCGCCATTTGGTCTGACGGCGCGGATGCTCGACCGCTGGCGCATGGCCCACCGCCAGGGCGACGAGCGCCGCTCCGATTCCCGGCAGCACGGCGACCGGCAGCGTCAACGGCAGCACTACGGCCAGGAAAGCGGCATCTTTGGCGAGCAGCAGTTGCCAGCCGCGCACGGGCAGCAGACGGTAACGCGAACGTCCCCCATCGCCATCCAGGCCGAACAGGCATTGCGCATAGCTCGACATGGAGCCCACCACCAGCACCGTCATCGCCATGAAGGCTTCATGCGGCAGCGCGGGACCGAAGATGCGGTAGGCCAGAACGGCGAGGCTGAGCAGCAGGGCGCAGTAAAAATCCAGCGTGCAGAGGATCTCGCGGATGTTCTTGCGCACCAGTTGATTGAGCGGGCCGGGGAAGTTGGGCACGCCCCGCCACATGCCGCCGCGAACGCCACTCGGCATCGGCACGGCGGAGAGCAGGAAAGCGGCAACGAAGAGGGCGGCCACCATCCCGAGCAGCCCTACGGAGATCGTCCGGCCGGCTCCCCAGATGGCGGCCACGGCGAGCCCCCAAGTGAGTGGGTTGATCCACGGGCTGGCGAGGCGGAGAATCCACCGCTCGCGGCGGCTCAGCGGCCACAGCGCCAGTCTCGAGGGCGGAACTTTGCGCAAGGGGTCGGTACTCAAAGGGAAAAGCACGACTAGGCCCATGATGAGATACACGAAGGTTCCGGCCTGCCGCAGGAAGAAGGCGGTGATCAGGAAAAAATTATTGCCGGCCAGGGATTGGAAGGCGGTCCAATCGCGGCGGTAGGCGAGGGCGAGCGCCCTCAGGATCGCGATGGCCCGAGCCATTCCAACTCCTCGACGACCGGGGTTTCGACCAGATCGAAATAGTGGTCTTCGAGCGATTGCGGCAGTTCGCCGACGGGCGAGTCCCAGACCTTGGCGCCCTTGCGGATCATGACGATTTGATGGGCGATGCGCTCCACCATGGAGAGGATGTGCGAGGTCAGGAAAACGGTGACGCCGTGCCGCGAGACGGATTGCAGCAGGTCGCGCATGATCTTGGCGGTGACCGGGTCGATGGCCTCGAAGGGCTCGTCGAGGAAGAGCACTTCGGGGTTGGGGAGCAGGGCCATGGCGAAGGCGGTCTTCTTACGCATGCCGTGGCTGCAGGCGGCGGCGAAGGTGCGGCGGCCGTGCTCCAAACTGAGGGCGTGGAGCAGTTGATTGGTCCGCGTGCGGGTCTCGTCGCGGGATACGCCGTAGATATCGCCGGTGAGGAGCAGGTGCTCCTCTACGGTGAGGTCGTCGAAGAGCCCGAGGTCTTCGGGGAGGACGCCGATGCGGCGCTTGAGTTCCAGAGGGCTCCGGGCACAATCGAGGCCGCAGACCGTGACCTCGCCGGAGGTGGGGACGAGGAGTCCGGTGAGCATTTTCACGGTGGTGGACTTCCCGGCCCCGTTGGGTCCCAGGAAGCCGCAGATGCCCCCGGCGGCAACTTCGAGGTTGAGTCCGTTCACGGCGGTGAAATCCCCGAAGCGGCGCGTCAG